>CAZRDD010000245.1:0-7676 GCA_964598675.1 uncultured Parafilimonas sp. | reverse complement strand
CAGCAAAAATAATATCGTCCACCCGCAGCTTTTTCTCTCCCTGCTCAATGTTGCCGCCTCCCTCGGTGTTAATACGTACGGTTTCTTCAATTTCGGGGAAAGCCGCTTTAAGCGCCGGGGCAAAGGGTGGGGAAGTAGGGGCCAGTTTAAAACTGCCGCCATCCCAGTTGGCGTAATGTACCACGCGGCAAATACGGCTTGCGTTTTTATCACTGCGGTCGTAGCTCAGTTCATCTGCTACATACAGGGCAATTACCCAAAAAGCGGTAAGGCCAAAGGCCAGCCCTGCAATATTTATGCCTGCATACACACGGTGGTGGCGTATATTACGGGCGGCGGTTTTAAAATAATTTATCAGCATAAGGTTTTGTTTATTAGCACTTTAGGCCAGGCCGCTTAATGCAGCAGGTAAAATGGGTAAAGCAATTTTTTTAAGTACCCTTAGCTTCTTTTGCATTAAGCCTGGGTAATAATACCGGCCGCAAGGGGTATGCCTGTTTTTAAGTGGTTTAAAATCAATTAATTAAATTTATTGTTACAATGCGGGGTGTACGCAATCGTACACCTGCTGTACGCAAATGGCTAACTAGTGTATCGTCCTAAAATGGCTATACAGTTTTTTTAATAAATCCTGTTAATCCTATACAAGCTTATTCACTCCTTAAACTTTTTACCGGGTTTGCAAGGGCCGCTTTTATGCTTTGATAGCTTACAGTTGCAAGCGTTACTAATATTACACCCATAGCCGTTGCGGCAAATAGCCACCACTCCAGTTTAGTACGGTACTGGTAATTTTGCAGCCAGTTATGCATAAAATAATAGCTGGTGGGTATAGCGATGAGCAAAGAAATAGCTACCAGCCGTAAAAAATCTTTTGATAACATACGCCACAGGGTAAAAACACTTGCCCCCATAATTTTGCGTACACCTATTTCTTTTGTACGTTGCTCCGCCATAAAAGACGCCATGCCAAACAGGCCCAGGCAGCTTATAAAGATAGCCAGTGCGGCAAAGCCACTGGCCAACTTGCCAATGCGTTCTTCATTATCAAATTGTTTGGCATAATCATCATCAACAAACTGGTACGCGAAAGGTGTGGCCGGATCGTATTTTTTAAAAGTTGCCGCAATTTTATTAATAGCATCATGTGCGCTTACCTGTGGGTTTATTTTTATGTTCATTACATATAGCGGCCCAAACTTTGGCAGGTAGAAAAAAACGGGTACTGCCGCCTGGTACGGCGATTGGTTAACCATGTTTTTTACCACACCGATAACCTTGTACAAATTATCATTCCAAGTAATGGTTTCACCCACCGGGTGTTTAAGGCCCATAAACTTAACAGCTGCTTCGTTAACAACGAAGCCTGAGGAATCTGTAAGAAAGGCTGGGTCAAAATCCCTGCCCTCAACAATTTGCCAGCCAATTGTTTTGCCAAAGCCGGATGTAATCGCCATTGTTGTAAACTGCTCCTGCATGGCGGGGTTCTTGCCCCGCCAGCCAAAGCCACCGTTTTGTGTGTTTATTTGTGTTACCTGATTTTCTGATTCGGCAACCCCGGTTACAAAACCACCTTTGAGCAAATCATTTTTAAACGAACTAAACTGTTTATTAATGTCATCTGTCTGTAGGGTAATGTTTACCAAATTATTACGGCTGTAACCAACAGGCCTGCCCTTTGCATACTGTATTTGGCGAAAAACCACAATGGTGCCTATTATTAATATGGCAGATATGGTAAACTGGGCTGCCACCAAAATTTTGCGTGGGGCGGCTGCATAGCGGCCCACCCTAAAAGGCCCTTTTAACACCTTTGCCGGGTTGAAAGAAGATAAATATAACGCCGGGTAGCTGCCCGCAATAAGCCCTGTAAATACAGTAAACGCAATGTTTATTACCCAAAATACGGGGCTGCCCCACTGTATTGTAATATTTTTATTTGCCAGTGTGCTAAATGCAGGCAGGCATAGTAAAACAAGTAACAACGATACTGCAAAAGCTAAAACGGCAATAAACAGTGACTCAAAGTAAAACTGGGCGATTAACTGCCCGCGGACAGAGCCGATTGCCTTGCGTATACCAACTTCACGTGCCCTCTTCTCAGATCGTGCAGTGCTAAGGTTCATAAAGTTAATACAGGCCAGCAACAACACAAACAAGCCAATAAGCCCAAACAGCAAAATATACTGTATACGCCCCCCGGTGTTAACGCCATTTTTAAAGTCGCTGTACAGGTACCACCTGTTCATAGGATGCAGAAATAAAGCTGATTTGAAACGCGCATCGCTGTTATGCGCCTTATTAAGCACGTTTAGTTTTAGGTTTTTAATTTTAGCAGAAACCTGCTCCATATCGGTATTGTCTGCTATCTGCACAAAAGTTTGAAACCAGCTTGCGCCCCACGGGTTATTAAACTTTGTGGCATAATGCTGGTAATTGGCAAGCATTTGCCAGGGGGCAATAAACAACAGGTTGCCAAACGATGAATTTTTAGGAAGGTCTTCATAGATGCCTGCAACTTTGGCATTCATTTCCTTATCAATCATAATAACCTTGCCGTAAGGGTTGGCACTCCCAAAAACTGCTTTGGCAGCCGTTTGGGAGAGCAATACACAGGATGGGTCGTTTAAGCTTGCCGCGCTGCCTTCAACCATTTTTATAGAAAGCATATCGGTAATGGCGGGCTCCATAAAATTTCCTTGCTGAATAACCGTTTTGCTATCGTAAGTAAGCGGGTGGTCTTCAGTATGGCTTGTGATAATAACATGTTTAAAGTCGCTTCCAAATGCGGATCGAAGTGCCGGTGCCAGCGGTAATGCAGCCCCGCCAAATGTTTGTGTTTCATTGTTTACCACTGCATTTTCCATCACCTTTGCAATACGGCCCCGGTTTTTGAAACCTGCATCAAAGGCTAGTTCGCTCCAAATCCATAAACCAATCAGCATAGCTACAGCCATACCAACTGCTAAGCCGCTGACGTTTATTAATGATGATGCTTTGTTTCTGGAAAGATTGCGCCAGGCGATTTTTACATAATTTCTAAACATATAATTACGGTTTAATTTCATTTCAGGCCACTTAGTTATGGCTTGCTGATACGAAATTACCCGTGCGGATTGGGGCGGGTTGCCCAAATTATGAGATGAGAACTCTTTTTTCTGGCCTTTTTTAAATTCAGCAGGGCTTTTGCCGGTTAGTTGCTTAAAAATGCGGCTAAAGGTGCTTTGAGAATTGAAACCTGCATCAAAGGCAATACCAAGCAGCGTCATATTATCATAAGCCTGGTTACCCATTTTGGATATTACTTCGCGCACGCGGTATTCATTAATAAAATCGTTGAAGCCTTTTTTGAATACTGTGTTTATTACCCGCGATAATTCGTGGGGGGGAAGGCTGAGTTTTTCGGCAAGGGAGGTTAAACTCAATTCCGGGTCCTGGTAATACAGGTTGGCTTCCATGGCCTTTTTAAGCCATGCGCCTTTAGCTTTAAGTTCACCGGGTACAGGCGTTTTTGGGGTTATAGCCGTTTGGGCTGTTACCGCAGCTTGCGGCTTTAAAAAAGCAGCAGCAGCGGTCCATATAATAATTACTGCGAAAAAAATATAAAAGGGATAATAAACATGTATGCCTGGTGGATGGCCATAACCAAAAAAGTCAACACAAGCACAAAGCAGCCACAAAAACCATAACAGGGCGGTGGCAGCCAGCAGGCGGCGCAGCCAGCTAAATTCAACCAGGGGCCTGTCCATCAATACTGGTTGCAGCCGCCTGTAAAAACCTTGTATAAGGCCATTGCACAGGTGCAGGTAGGTTATATTAGAGATAAATATAAGCAGTTGTAAAACGGGGTTTAAATGTTGAAAGGTATGGGTAGCCCAGGTAACAGCACCTGTTCTGTTACTTTCCCTTATTTCCAGCGCCAGCACCACCTGTTCCAGCAGCAGGGGGCTTAAGTGCATCAGGCTCTTCCCCCTTAATTTAAACTGTGGGCGTGTTATTTTAAGCACATAAAAATACATCAGCGGGCCCAGCGCAAGCAAAAATTGCAAAGGCACCCAGTCCCAATTTGGCAGGTATGTTTCAAGCTTTATATCAATAGCCAGTAAACGGGCCATCCACAAAATCATAGTAACCAATGCCAGGGCCAGAAACCGGTTTGCACTGCGGTTTATGGTTTTGGCAAACCACAAAAGCACGGCAAAAGTTAACCCTGTAAATATGGCACCGGTAAAAGCCAGGTCGTATAAATTAATATGGAATGTGTAGTTGTTCAAACACCCCAAATATAACAATCACTATTCCAAATTTTCAACTTGCTGAAAGGCAACTAATTACAGTTTTAATGCGGTAAGGATTGTAACAAAACCGAACATTGGCCCGTTCGGTTTTGAAGCGCATAAATAAGTGTGGTTGTACTATTAAAATTACACGTAATTTCATTATCCGTTTATACTACAGCCAACAATTGCTTTAAATATGAAAAAAATAACTTGCTGCATTGCCTGCCTTTTATCCGTTTGCTTATTTGCGTTTACCGCCAAGGCACAACCTTTACTGCGGGTAGGGGTGGCGGGCCTTAACCACGACCATGTTAATAACATTATGAACCAGTTTAAAAATGGCGAAGTGGTTATTATTGGCATAGCCGAAAGCGATGCCCAACTGGTACAGCGCATTAAAACACGGTTTAACCTGCCAGACTCGCTGTTTTACACCAGCATTGATGATATGTTGAAGCATATACACCCCGATGCTGTATTGGCGTACAATGCCATTGTTGACCACCTGCCCGTGGTGGAAGCCTGTGCGCCAAAACACATATCCGTAATGGTGGAAAAGCCCCTGGCCACCACCGTTAAAGATGCAGAGCGTATGGCTGCACTGGCAAAACAATACAACATACAGTTGTTAACCAATTACGAAACTACCTGGTACCCCACCAACCAGCAGGTGTACCAAATGATATATACCCAAAATGCCATAGGCCCCATACAAAAAATGGTGGTACACGATGGGCACCAGGGCCCTGTGGAAATTGGTTGTACCCCCGATTTTTTAAAATGGCTTACCGACCCCGTTAAAAACGGCGCTGGTGCATTAACCGATTTTGGTTGTTATGGCGCCAACCTTATGACATGGCTGATGGATGGCAAGGCCCCTGTAGCGGTAACTGCCGTAACAAGGCACATTAAACCAGGCATATACCCCAAGGTGGAAGATGATGCTACCATATTGGTTGATTATGGTAACGCCTTGGGCAGCATAGAGGCATCGTGGAACTGGCCTTTTGCCATTAAGGATTTGGAAGTGTTTGGTAAAACAGGTTACCTGCATGCACTTAACGGAAGCGTGCTGCAGCAAAGGGATACAGCGATGTATTACAATGTGCCCGTAAAGCCATTTATGTATAAGGATAATATACCTTACCTGGCCGATGTATTGCACGGCAAAATACAACCCGGCCACGACCTTTCATCGCTTGAAAATAACCTGATTGTGGTGCGCATTTTAGAGGCGGCAAAACTATCTGCCGCTACGGGTAAAAAAGTGTATTTGTAATGGCTTAAAAGTAAAAAAGCTCCTTAGTAGTAAAACTGTTGGCCACTTCGTTTTGCTTGTTCCAGATGGTTTTTAAAATATACATGCCATCTGCCAGGCCCTGCTTGTTAAAATGGTTGTCGTGCGTGCTCATTTCAACAAAATATTTTCTTATTTCGGTAAAATTAGCTTTGTCTTTTACCAGTTTTTTTTGCCTTTTTTCTTCATCGGTTTCATCGGGCAACTGGCTGGTAAGCACCTCGTCAATCTCTTTCAGCATGCCTTTGTAATTGGCAGGTATCCGCAGGCTTTTTCCGTTTTTTATGGGCATATATCACCTTTTTTAAAGCTATAAGCCACTAAATGTACAATAATAAAAGCATAACCGGCTAAAAGATGTTTAGGGGGCGATGCTTTCTGGTTAATGCTGCCCGCATAAAACGTTTATGGCCAGGTGGCAACAAGTTTAAATTACTTTTTTATCTACGCTTTCCCGCAATTGTTTTGTGTAATAACAGATATTTGGCCTGCAATAGTAACAATCAATTTAAAGTGCATACCCGCATAAGCCCTAAGCTTTAACAAGGGCAGGGTAGTTGTGTATGGCTTATTTTACCAATAAAGTAATCTGGGTAACAGGTGCATCCTCCGGCATAGGCGAGGCGCTTGCGTATGCGTTGAATGCTGCCGGGGCAAAGCTTATACTAAGCAGCAGGCGTGCAGTTGAGTTGCAGCGGGTAAGCAATTCCTGTGCAAACCCAGGCAGTAACAAAATTGTACTGGTTGACCTTGCTGATGCAGATTCCTTGCCTGCCAAAACAGCAGAAGCCGTAGCTGCCTTTGGGCATATTGATGTAATGGTGCATAATGGCGGCATAAGCCAGCGCAGCCTGGTAGCCGAAACAAGCATGCAGGTACAGCGTAAGGTAATGGAGGTGGATTATTTTAGTTATGTGCAGCTAACCAACAGCCTGCTGCCGCATTTTATACGGCGTGGCGGCGGCCATTTTGTGGTAATAAGCAGCGTAATGGGGGTAATAGGTACGCCTATGCGTTCTGCGTATGCCGCAGCCAAGCATGCGCTGCATGGCTTTTTTGATTGCCTGCGTGCCGAGGTGTTTGATAAAAACATACAGGTTACTATTATAACGCCGGGCTACATACGCACCAACATTACCATGAATGCCGTAAAAGGCGATGGCAGCGCTGTGGCTGAAATAGGCCATAACATTGCCAACGGCCTGCCTGCCGATAAAGCGGCACTGCAAATAATGAAAGCGGTTGCTGCGGGTAAATTTGAGGCTTTCGTAGGTAAAAATGGCAATGAAAAGCTGGCACTTATTGTTAAGCGCATAGCCCCGGCATTGCTGCAAAAAATAGTAAGAAAGCAGGTGCCCAAATAATCAGGTATCAATTACCTTGGTTTTTACAGCCTAAAATAACATAAACAGCCACAATATTGCTTATTTGCCGTAAAGCAGGCTGGCGGATGTATTTTTTCATTTACTTTGAAAAATAAGTGTGTTTGTTACAGTCAATTACAGTGTGCAACCAAACGATTGAAACCATCCCAAAACTTCCATAATGAAAAAAACTAAGCTGCTCGTATTGGTGTTATCCGTCTCCCTAATCTTTTACAATTGCAGTAACCGTTCGGGCAACCCGCGTGTACTGGTTTTTACTAAAGCAAAAGGCTATGTGCATGAGTCAATACAAGCGGGCGCTGAGGCCATTATTAAGTTAGGCCAGCAAAACCATTTTGATGTTGATACAACATCCGATGCCTCCAATTTTACAGAGGGCAACCTTAAAAAATATGCTGCACTGGTATTTGTAAGCACCACGGGTAACACCATGAATGCTGATGAGCGTGTTGAACTGCAGCGCTACATGGAAGCTGGTGGCGGCTTTGTGGGTATACACGCCGCTGCCGATGCCGAATACAACTGGCCTTATTATAACAAACTGGTAGGCGCTTATTTTTTAAGCCACCCCGGTAACCCCAATGTACGTAAGGCAACCATTGTAATTGCCGATACGTCTCACCCTGCCGCTAAGGGGCTTCCGCACCTGTGGGAAAGAACGGATGAATGGTACAATTATAAAAGCATTGACCACTCCATAAAAGTAATTGCAAA
>CAZRDD010000244.1:5689-7695 GCA_964598675.1 uncultured Parafilimonas sp. | reverse complement strand
AGAGGATATAAGGCTGTCGTTAAGCAGGGTGATAGTGGGTTTGGTTAACTGTGTGCCAATGGCAATAACCGAATCGGAGAAAACGGTACAGGTACCAGTATTGCCCACCTGCAGCTTATAATTGCCGGAGAGTTTAACAGCATACCTGTTGGCATTGGCTTTTTTAATGGCTATATTGTTGCGGTACCATTGCAGTGTACCGGTAGCGGTTGTAGAAAGCACCAGGCTATCGCCAATGCAGAAGGACGGGTTGCCTGTTTTGGTAAGCACCGGCGTTGCAGGGGAAGGCAGCGTATCTACTTTTATAGTAGCCGTGTCTTTACAGCCTGTTGCATTTGTTACCATTAAGGTATAGGTGCCTTTACCTACACTGCCGGGGTTTGCAACGCTCCACTTAACAGCAGTATACCCTGTTGTATCGTACAACCCTTTTATAGTGGTAAGTGTTCCGGTGCAAATTTTAACGGTGGTATCCTTGCCCAAATTGGGTTTGGGGTTATTGCCAACGGTAATGGCAGCAGTATCCTTGCAGCCGTAGCTGTTGGTTACAACTAAAGTATAGGTACCTGCATAAACACTATCGGGCCGGGTAACGCTCCAAACAGGTTTATAACCAGTTGTATCGTACAGGTTTTTAATAGTGGTAAAGCTGCCTGCACAAATTTTAACGGTGGTATCTTTTCCTAAAGCCGGTTTGGGGTTGGTGCCAACGGTAATGGCAGCAGTATCCTTGCAGCCGTAGCTGTTGGTTACAACTAAAGTATAGGTACCTGCATAAACACTGTCGGGCCGTGGGGTGCTCCACAAAACCGGCTGCGTATACAATGCTGTATTGTAAAGGTTTTTAATGCTGGTGTAGCTGCCTGCACAAATATTAACGGTACTGTCTTTGCCCAGGTTAGGTTTTTGGTTAATAACCGTTGCAGCAGCCGTATCGTTAATTTTAATTGTATCGGCTGCAAGTGCAGTAAACACTTTTATGGTGTAGGTGGCACCGGGTGTACCTAAATTGGCCCGGGTGGCAAAAGCAAAATCAGCCGTGGAGTCTGATGCCAGGCTAAGTGCGCCAACACTTTCTGTTACCACAGCGCCATTGTTTATGCGGTAACTTATGTTAAACCCGGTTTGGCTTCTGCTGCCGTAGTTTTTAAGGCGCACTTTAACCGTTTCAGCACTGGTAAGGCTACAGCCTGTAACGGGTGTTAATAACACCGTTGCGCCAATATCATCGTTTTGGTAAGCCCTGGTAAGCCAGGGTTTGTAGCGCACCTTAATGCTTACGGCATTGCCTTTGCCATTTGGGTTGGTTAATGTTTGTTTTGGCCCTGTGCTATCGCCCCACCAGTTGTTCCTTGCTTCAACGGTATCCAATATGGTACCGCTTACATTGTTAATGCCAAACACTTTATTGTTATAAATATTGCTGCGCGTAAGTGTTGGCTTACCGCTGTTAAACAATGCACCGTACTGGTTGTTAAAAATATTGGTTTTAAGCACCGTTAAGCCGCTGGCATCGCCCGAGCCGTAAATGCCATTCACTTCGCTGTTGCGTATGCTGCTGTTGGTAATGCGCAATTTGCCGCCGCCCAGTTCAAGCGCTGCCTGGTCGCCGCTCCAGTAATCTTTATCGCCCCATTTGTCTATGGCTACGTAGGATAGTACCGAACTATCGGTGGTGCTGGTAGAATTAATGTAAAGCAGCCCCCCGTGTGTAGACCCCACTGTGGTTGCATCGGCAAAGCCTTTAAACCATATTGAATCCGCTGCCGTGCCTTTTGCTGATAATACCCCTTTGCCTTGTATGTTGATGTAATCAGCAAAGCTCATAGACCGTATCTCCACCCCTGGCTGTATGGTAAGCTTGCAATCGGTAAAAGTGTGGGTGCTGCCTTTGTCGAGTATATAATAGCTGCCAGGGCCAGGTTTGGCTATGGTACTGGCTTTGGTAAAACTATTGCCCAGCAGGGTTATTATGGCATTGGTGCAGTTGGCTATGCCACCTACAT
>CAZRDD010000244.1:0-5589 GCA_964598675.1 uncultured Parafilimonas sp. | reverse complement strand
GGTTATTATGGCATTGGTGCAGTTGGCTATGCCACCTACATTATCGGTATAAAGCCTTGCAGGCACGGGGTTATTTATAAATACCACGTTGGCAATAACGGGTGTTACCGCTAAATCGCTGTAGCCGTTTATGGCCCTTACCTCGCTGTTGCTTATACGGCTGTTGCGTATAATAAAGGCACCGCTGCCCAGCTCAATAGCGGCCTGGTCGCCACTCCAGTAGTCTTTATCGCCCCATTTATCCATGCTTAGGTAGTAAAACACAGAGCTATCGGTGGTGCTGGTAGAATTAATGTAAAGCAGCCCCCCATGTGAAGAACCTGGTGTGGAGGCATCGGCAAAGCCTTTAAACCATATTGAATCCGTTACGGTGCCTTTTGCTGATAGTACGCCGGTACCCTGTATGTTAATATAATCAGCAAAGTTTAGCGATCGTATTTCCACGCCCGGCTGTATGGTAAGCTTGCAATCGGTAAAAGTGTGCGTGCTGCCTTTGTCAAGTATATAATAGCTGCCGGGGCCGGGTTTGGGTATGGTGCTGGCCCTGGTAAAGCTATTGCCCAGCAGGGTTATTATGGCATTGGTGCAGTTGGCTATGCCACCTACATTATCGGTATAAAGCTTTACCGGCACCGGGTTGTTTGTAAATAAAACGTTTGTTATAATAGGGTTTACGGTTAAATCGCTTTTGCCATAAATGCCTGTTACCTCGCTGTTGCTTATACGGCTGTTGCGCATAACAAAGGCACCACTGCCAAGCTCAATAGCGGCCTGGTCGCCACTCCAGTAATCTTTATCGCCCCATTTATCCATGTTTACGTAGTAAAACACAGAGCTATCGGTGGTGCTGGTAGAATTAATATAAAGCAGCCCCCCGTGTGAGGACCCTGGCGTGGAGGCATCGGCAAAGCCTTTAAACCATATTGAATCCGTTGCGGTGCCTTTTGCTGATACTACGCCGGTACCCTGTATGTTAATATAATCAGCATAGTTGAGCGATCGTATTTCCACGCCTGGCTGTATGGTAAGCTTGCAATCGGTAAATGTGTGGGTACTGCCCTTATCAAGCAGGTAGTAACTGCCGGGGCCGGGCTTGGGTATGGTGCTGGCCCTGGTAAAGCTATTGCCCAGCAGGGTTATTATGGCATTGGTGCAGTTGGCTATGCCACCCACATTATCGGTGTACAGCTTTACCGGCACCGGGTTGTTTGTAAATACAACGTTTGTTATAATGGGGTTTACTGTTAAATCGCTCTTGCCATAAATACCTGTTACCTCGCTGTTGCTTATGCGGCTGTTGCGCATAACAAAAGCACCGCTGCCCAGTTCAATAGCAGCCTGGTCGCCACTCCAGTAGTCTTTATCACCCCATTTATCCATGCTTACGTAGTAAAGCACTGAGCTATCGGTGGTGCTGGAGGAGTTTATATAAAGCAGCCCCCCGTGTGAAGACCCTGGTGTGGAGGCATCGGCAAAGCCTTTAAACCATATTGAATCCGTTACTGTGCCTTTTGCTGATAGTACGCCGGTACCATCTACACCTAAATAATCCACAAAGCTTGTAGAGCGTATTTCTACGCCGGGCTGTATGGTTAATTTGCAATTTGTAAACTGGTGGGTTGATCCTTTTTCTAAAACATACCAGCTGCTGGTGCCTGCTTTGGGTATAACGCTGTTACGGCTAAAACTGCTGCCCCTTAATGTAACCACTGCGCCTGTGCAACCCGTAAAACCGCCAACATTATCGGTGTAAAACAGTGCAGGCACGGGGTTGTTTGTAAATACAACACCTGCAATAACGGGTGTTACCGTTAATTCGCCTTTACCGTAAATACCTGTAGCCTCGCTGTTGCTTATGCGGCTGTTGCGCATAATAAAAATGCCTGTGCCTACTTCAATAGCGGCCTGGTCGCCCGTCCAGTAATCCTTATCGCCCCATTTGTCCATGGCTACAAAGCCCAGTACGGTACTGTCTTTAGCAGCGGGGGAGTTTACGTAAAACAGCCCCCCGTGTGTGGAATTTGCACTAACACCAGGGTTGGCAAAACCGGTAAAACGTATGGTATCAGTAACGGTACCCACGGCATACAACGATCCGTCCACCTCAAATTCATCATCATACCTTAGCGACCGTACCTCAACCCCGGGCTGTATAATTAGTTTTTGCCCTGCGGGTACTACTACAGAGCCGTTAATTATGTACGGGCTGTTTGCTTTCGTCCATGTACCGCTTACGTTACCCGTAACGTTAACGGTAGCCTGCAGCTTAACGCTGCAAAAAATACAGATTGCATACAGCAGCAACTTTTTGAAGGGTAATTTTTGTTTCATGTTTTTGTAGGTTTTTATTTATAGATTGTTTTGAAAGCAGCCATTTCAGAACAATGCCGCACACGGCAAAAAATGTATAAGGCAGCAGGTGTGGGTGTTTTCATGGTACAGCTGGCTTGGAAATTTTAGTTTTTTAGCTGTATCAAATGTATTGGCATCTATGCAACCGGCATATCCCCTAAAAACAGGATTTTTTGATAAAATCAGGGCTTTTACAGCAATAGAAATGCTGCTGTACCCTTAGCGTTGTGGCTGATGATGGCACAGGGGTTAAAATGCCAACAAGCTGTTTACCCTGCTTTATTTAAGTATTTGGTAAGTACAGCAACAGCGTATTTGATATTTGTACGCGTTAACCGCGCAGCAAAAAAGTGGTGTACCCAGTTTCAAAGGGGGGAATCTTACCCCGTTATATACCACCGGGCCAGGCCCTGTACGGTTAGCCGTGCGCCTTTAGGGGGGGATGAAATTACGTTGCATACTGCGCTGAAGCGGATGCTTTTTGACAGAGATAGGTAGCCCATTTAAACAAGGCGTAACACCCAACAATAAACAGCATAGGGTACTCATCCCCCAGCCCCCAACCAATTGATTTATGCCTCTGTTTTTGCGCGGATGCATATATTTGTGTACACACGTAACCCCATAACTTTTAATACTATTGCCATGCGAAAACTAAAGCTGCAGATGCAAATAACGATGGATGGGTTTGTGGCCCGCCCCGATGGACAAACAGACTGGATGTGGGCACCCGGCCCGCGCGATGAAAACAGTACACGCCGCGTGGTTGAACTGGCCCAAACCTGCGACACGCTTTTACTGGGCCGTAAAATGACGCGCGGATTTGTTGACCACTGGGAGAACATTTACCACAACCAGCCCAACAGCCACGAGCACACCCTGGCCAGCCTTATGGTTAACATGCGCAAAATAGCCTTCAGCCGCACACAAACGGCCATTAGCGGCCACCATCTGGAGGTGGAGAACGGCGACCTTGCCACCGCCGTACAGGCGCTTAAACAACAACCGGGCAAGGATATTATAGTGTATGGCGGCGCTGGCTTTGTTAGCGCACTGGTAAGCCTTAACCTGGTTGACGAATACTACCTGTACATTAACCCCGTAGCCATAGGTACCGGGCTGCGCATTTTTAACGGGGAAAAACACTTTATGCTTGAAAGCAGCAACAGCTTTGCCAGTGGTAAAACGCTTAACAAATACGTACCGGTGTAGGGGGGGCAACTGCCCGGCTTTTTTATTTTGCAAGCCTTATACACCACAAAATCTAAACACGCTGTAAGCAAAAAAGAATATACAAACGCATGCGTTACGTGTATATGCACGTTGTTGTTTAATACCGGCCATGCTTTATAACCTGTACACAACAGGCAGGCAGCAATATGCGCCAGCAATAACGGGCTGCTGTAAAACCTTTTGCAGTGCTTACATAAACCTATACTACAGCGAAAAAAAATAAAAGGTGCACTGATTTGTATGAAAGGACTTTCATACTTTTATGCTATGACAGACATTATTGCAAAACTGGGATACCTTGCCGGTGCAACAAGGTTTAGGCGCATCAGCGAGAAACTGTATGTTGATGGCGACAAAATTTATAAAGACAATAATATTAATTTTAAAGCCACCTGGTTTTCGGTGTTCTATGTTTTGGCAACTGCTAACCATGCCAAAACCGTACTTAATCTTTCGCAGGAAATTGGCTTTACCCACATCACGGTTAAAAATGTTGTGCGTGAATTAGAAACAAACGGGCTTGTAAAAATAAAAACGAATCCAACTGACAAACGTTCAAAGCACATCGTGCTCTCAACAAAAGGAAAAAAATTGTTTGAACAATTAAAAACAATTTGGTTACCCTTTGCCGATGCCCTGAAACATCTTTTAGACACAGGCCACCCCGACTTTTTAAACATTATAAACCGTATTGATAACGAAGTATCTAAAAACCCAATTCACGAGAAAGTAAAAGCGCCCGGGAGTCTTCAACAGATTAAGGTGTTAGATTATAAACCATCGCTAAAGAAATATTTTTACGAGCTGGCAGGCAATTGGTTACTTGGCGTACTAAAAGGCACACTTGAAGAAGAAGATAAATTTACATTACATAACCCAGACAAAGCTTACTTAGAAACCGGGGGCTTTGTATTTTTTGCATTGCATAACAATAAAGTGGCAGGCTGTGTTGCACTTAAACGGCTTAACGAAAGCACTTTTGAATTTGCGAAACTATTTATTAACCCCAGCGCCCGAAACCTGGGTATTGCCACCAGGCTTATAGAAAGGTGCATTACCCGGTGTAACGAAAATGCAGCTGCCCAGTTGTGGCTGCAAACAACAATGGCAATGCCAGAAGCGCACAATTTGTATTACAAACTCGGCTTTACCGATGCTGTAGCACCCCCTGAAATGACAGTATTAAAACGTACCGAAAAAATAATGTGCCTCAATTTATAATGCATCAATGTAATTGCCAGGCAATTATATTAAATGCAGCCACCTGGTACTACTGCTGTTTCCACGCGGCAAACACGGGTATTGTTAATGGAGGTATTTAAAAATGTGCAGCCCCCGTTAAAAAACTTCCATAAATACCCAGGGCTGCTTGCACACAACAGGGCAGGTGTATTTTTGGCCCTTATACAAGGTTCCTATATTTGTACACCCTTTATAACAATAAAATAAAAGCGATGGGCCAGGTAACAATACGCAAAGCTACGGCAGAAGATATACCAACTTTACAACAGGTTGGCAGGCGCACTTTTTACGAAACTTTTGCCCCGCACAATACCGAAGAAGACATACAAAAATACCTTGACGAAAGTTTTACCTGGGAGAAAGTGAAGCGCGAGGTAGATAACCCTCAATCGCAGTTTTTTATTGCCTGGGATGATGAAACGCCTATTGGCTATTTAAAAGTAAATACCGGCAACGCGCAAACCGAGCTGCAGGATGAAACAGCCCTTGAAATAGAACGCATTTATGTACTGGCCGAATACCATGGCAAAAAGGCCGGGCAACTGCTGTACGAAAAAGCCCTTGAAACCGCCCTGCAACTTAAAAAGGCCAGTATTTGGCTGGGCGTGTGGGAGGAGAACCAGCGCGCCATACGCTTTTACCAAAAAAACGGTTTTGTACCTTTTGATAAACACATCTTCCGGCTGGGCAATGATGAACAAACTGATATTATGATGAGGAAGGTGCTGGGGTAGCCCCCCTAAAAACAGCTGGTCTAATGCC
>CAZRDD010000243.1:0-7728 GCA_964598675.1 uncultured Parafilimonas sp. | reverse complement strand
GTATCAGCGCTTTAATTGCTGCAGCCCTGCTATTTGGTTGTACATCCTCTAAAAATATTTCTACCAATACCCACCCTGTAACCACGGGCAAGGGTTGGAGCGATTTATTTAAAGCTGACCTGTCTAATGCCGGTTTCCCCACAGGAGTATGGACTTTTACTGATGGAGTATTAACCGCATCGAAAGACGAAGCTATATGGAGCGCTAAAGAATATGATGATTTTGTGCTTGACCTTGAGTTTAAAACTGCTGATGGCACCAACAGCGGTGTAATTGTACATGCCACCGATACTGCGGAGTGGATACCCCATTCAGTAGAAATACAAATAGCCGATGATTACTCCGCCCAATGGAGCAAGGCCGCACCCAACTGGCAGTGCGCTGCTATTTTTGGCCACCAGCCTGCCACCAAACGCACTGTTAAGCATTTTGGAGAATGGAACCATTATACCATTACCTGCAAAGGCCAGAAAATTTGGATTGTACTAAATGGCGAAATGGTAAACTATTGCGATATGGCCCTGTTTACGTCTGCCAAAACAAATCCTGACGGTACTCCGGTTCCTTCCTGGCTGTTTAACCCAATGTCAACCCTCGGTTTACACGGCCGTATTGGTTTACAAGGTAAACATGCGGGCGCACCTATTTATTTCCGCAATATGCGCATTAAGCAACTGTAGTTTATACAACATTTAAAAAAGGCACAATAAGCAGTTTTACTGTTGTTGTGCCTTTTTTTGTTTTTACTGGTACCTCACAAATATCTAAAGCAAATTATATCCCCACTCTCCTTTCAAAAAATCCATAGCACCAGCCGCATTTTTACGCTTTTCTTATCCCCTGTCATACAGCGTAAACTTATCTTTGCCGCATGTCTGCGGAAAAAATTATTGGTGAATGGAAGAAAAAAAGTTTCAGGCCGTTGTATTGGCTTGAAGGTGATGAACCCTATTTTATTGACCAGGTAGTTGACTACGCCGAACACCATATACTTACCGAAAGCGAAGCCAGTTTTAACCTTACCGTTTTTTATGGCCGGGATGCAGATTGGGCCAGTGTTGTAAATGCCTGCCGCCGTTACCCCATGTTTGCCGACAGGCAGGTGGTGCTTATAAAAGAAGCGCAACACATGCGCGATATTGAAAAACTGGAAGGTTATATTGAAAAACCTTTATCCTCAACCGTACTGGTGGTGGCCTACAAGGAAAAAAAAGTAGATGGCCGGAGCAAGTTTTCTAAAGTATTAAAGGAAAAAGGGGAACTTTTTACCAGTAAAAAACTGTACGAAAGCCAATTGCCCGAATGGGTGCAGCAAATGGTGCAGCAGCACGAACTGGCTATTAATGCCAAAGCATTAAGCCTGCTGGTTGACCACATTGGCAACGACCTTAACCGCCTGCAAAACGAGGTAGAAAAACTGGCCGTAAACCTTAAAGGCAAAAAGAATATTACAGAAGAAGCCATTGAGGAATACATTGGCATAAGCAAGGAATTTAATGTGTTTGAGCTGCAGGATGCTATTGCCAGTAAAAACTTAGCCAAAGCAATACGCATTATTCTCTATTTTAAATCAAATCCAAAAGCAGGCCCTTTACAACTTATATTACCTACGCTGTACAGTTACTTTAGTAAAATATATTCCATTTTTGGTATGCCCAGCCAGGCAGAAAGCTCTTTTTTAAGTGTTTTCCGTAACCCTTTTGCGGCAAAAGCAGCGCGGCAGGCCATGGATAGCTATGGGTACCAGGGTATTGAACGTATTATTTTATTGCTGCACCACTACAATTTACGCAGCATTGGCATTGGCGATGGCGGCACCGAAGACTGGGACCTGATGAAGGAATTGGTAGTGAAGATTATAGCATAGCCCACCATAAAAAAATACCCACCTGAAGGATTAAAATTTACACCCTTTTAAAAAGTATAGGGGCCAGAAACAATGGAGGCCGTAGCATTTTGGCAACTGCCGCACCAAGCAGTTACCCTGAAGGTGCCGTGGCTTTTGGTTAGTATCCACTCGCTGCCGCTGGCCGGGCAAATACCAAAGTTTCCATCTGAAAGAAGCCTGTAATATCCTCCAATAGTAAAACCATCCCCGGAGCCGCCGGATATGGTAATAATGGTGTATGCGCCGCTTGTAGAAATTGACACTGACGGAAGCGCAAGTGTGCAAAGCGGTTTGCTTTTGCTGAGTTTTGCTTTAGCTTCCGGGCCGGGACTTTTGAATGAACTGGCTATTAAAACAGAAAACAACAACGTAATAATGGCAAGTGTTTTTTTCATGATTGTTTTTTTAATAGTTGAAGAAATAAGCCATCACAGGGCGGTGGGTTTAGTAATATAAGTAATTTTTTTCATACATGCAAGCTTTTACCATTTTATAATTACGGTAAAACAACGCATAAAAAAAGCCAAACTTTGGGTTTTTACCTTCCAGTTTGGCTTACTATAACAATATGTATAAAAATTATTTTCGCTTATATACTGGTACGTTGCTGCATGCTTCCCCGTACATAATACTTTTTACGTAGGGCCTTAAAACATTGGTAATTTCCAGGTAAGCTGTTTCGGGTACCTGCACATCGCCACAACCCTTTACTATTACCCTCTTATCAGCATAATCACTGCCGTTTATATCAGCAATACGTTTTATGAAGATGTTGTTTATCAGTGTTTTTTCGTCGCCGAAAGCAACAGCTTTGGCCACTGGCTGCAGGTAACTGGCCACAAGCATATACGCCCACGCAGGTATGATAGCATCTGCACTGCAGGTTATGCCTACATGGGCGCCTGCATATTGCTGCCAATCGGTGTTAACTAAAGCAGCTCTAAAATCCTTTTCTTTTAATATAAGACCCATAAACAGGTGGTCTTTCAGGTCAAAAATCTTTATTTCCCCTTTGGGGTAAAAATCTTCCAGGTCAATAGTAACTAACCCACTTTCTGCCACTTTATTTACAATTGTATCTTCCATAGCCACCTTTCTGTTTGTTTGCAAAATTACTGTTTAGCATAGCAGTAACGTGGTAAACCCGCACAAATTCCGTAAAACAAAAAGGCAACACCGTTTTGGTATTGCCTTTTTATGAATTACTGTGCTATCTCTTTTCTAAAATAATTTAGACCTGTAGTCTTTTATCGCTGCTGATTTACGCAATGGGTTTGCTGATGCCGCCCCTTGTTGCTGTAACTGCATTTCCTCGTTTTTAAGCATAAACTCAAGTTGTTTACGCTGTTGGTCTAAATTGCCTGCTGCAGAAGCTATTGCTGTTATGCTGTTACTTTTAACCACAAATACACCACTCTCAGCAGCAATTGGCTGGCTAACTTTACCCTGCAGGCTTTTATTAAATGCTGCACCAATAACTGCTGGCTCAGAAGCAATGATAGAACCAAACCTGCCCCTCGACTGGAAGTAAACACTATCTGCCTGCTGTACCTGTGCTGATGCACTTTGTGCAATCGATTCCAGGGTGTTGCCTTTTAATTTGGCAATTATGTCTGCGGCTTTCTTTTCGTTCCTTACTTTCTGTTCAACCAGTGGCCTTGCAGTTGCAGCACTTGGTAAACCTGCTTTGTTAATAGCTGTTACAATGGCTACCACATATTTATCGCCAAATTTGGTTGGTTCGGAAACTGCACCCATGTCTGCCTGGTAAACCCATTTAACAAAACTGCGGCCTTTACCCAACGAGCCTGGGAAACCCTGCTGGCCCAGGTAATAAGCATTCTCCAATATACCCGGTACAGTAATAGGCGTTTTATTAATTTTTGTGGCGTTGTCATAAAAATCTTTCTGACTGTGTACGCCACCCGCAAATTTTGATGCTTCGTTGCGCACAGAATCATCCGTTTCTGGTGTTTCTTTTATTTCCCTGCCTAAGTATGCATATTTATAAGCAGGCTGAGAACCTTTTTGTTCCAGCACCTGCATATAATGGAAGCCAAAAGGAGATTGTACTTTTTTGTATTCACCTGGTTTACCATCAAAAGCAAAATCGTTAAATGGTTCTACCATGCCTGCATTAGCAGCAAAAAATGGGCTTTTTGTAGTTGGGTCAACCAATAAACCGCCAGTGGCTTTAGAACCGTCATCAGAATATTTTAAACAAACCGAATCCCAGTTTTTGCCAGCTTTAAGTTCGGCAATGGCGCTGTCTAACCTTTTGCTTGCAGTGCTGTCGTCAACAACCCTTTGTAAACCGCCATTCTGGTCGCGCTGGTGTGTAGCTACCAATATGTGGCGCACTTTAGATGAATCTGCCCACTGTTTTACACCAACCAGCCTTGCCAATACAAAATTGTTACCATCTAAATATGGGCCAAATACCTGGCCAACCTGCATTTTAAACAAGGTATCTTTATTAGGCTGCTTAATAGCCACTTTGCTTATGTAGCTATCGTAAAAGCTTAAAGTGGTTTCTTTTAACTGCAAAAACGATTTTACATCGCTAGTTGTTCTAAACTCTTCTTTATCTGCATTAAGGCTGTTAATAACTGCCGCAGTATCTGCCTGGCTTGGCGCAGCGCTAAAAGGTACATAAGCTACCTGCCTTGTTTCAGTTTTAACCTCATACTCTTTTTTATGCCTTTGCAGGTAATTGCTAATATCATCATCGCTTACCTTAACTGTAGAATCGTTAATAGTAGAGTAAGGTACAGTTACGTAAGATATATTGGCAATAGCACTGTTATCAGCATTGTCTTTTTCAGCAAGCCATTTTGGTGCATAGGTTGCGCCGCTTATAAGGGCCTGGTATTTTTTCTGCAGTTCCTGTTCCCTGGTAGCATCAATCAGAGTGTACTTGGCCAGTTTAGCCTGTGCACTGTTTGGTGTTTTTTTAATAAGCGCGTTTACCTGGCTTAAAGTAGCATTGGCCTGGTCGGGGTTATAACCACCGGTTTGGCGGTCGCCAAATTGGTTGCGTATATTCAATGGCGGGTTGCTGCTGGATATAGCATCACCAAATTCCTTACCGGTGTAAACAAGGCCCAGCTTATCGTACTCCTGGTTGTTAATAACGCGCGAAACCTGTTGCTCCCACACATACTCGTTCAGTTGATCAGCATCAATCTCCTGCTGGTTAACTTGCTTAATCATGTTTTCCTCCTGCAAAAAGTCGGCATACTCTATCGTTTCGCCGTTAACTTTGCCGATGGTGTTGGTAGTTCTGGAGGAACCATTGTTCCTGTTAAAATATTCTTCAATAACAAAAATGAACAAAGCCAAGGCTATAATGCCAAACACCCATTTTTGTTTTTCCTGGATCCTTTGAATAACAGACATAATATAATATATAAGGTTTTTGAAGAGGATGGCAAAAATAGGGGAATATAACTATTGAACAAATGTGGATAACATTTAAAATATGCACTTAACGGTAATTTCAAACGTTTTTTAATAATTATACCGTAAAATAAGCCCCGGTAAGCAGTATGTATGAAACATTGCGTGAAACCTGTTTACACACATACCTGTTAACAATTAGGTAACATGGTGGATAAACCCGGTTTTTTACACGGCGCAACCTTAGCAGAAATAGCATAAGTATGGCGGTTAAGGCCAACGGGCCACAAAAATTTTAAATAAACACAATTTGCAGCCTTGCTGTTAACAGTGTATACCGTGTTAATTACCCAATGGGTATAAACCGGGTTAACAAAATGAACAATTGTTAAAAACTATGCTTAAAGCCCATTATTGCTGCATTACAGTAAGTGGATTATTTGTTAATTGATGTGGAAAGCGCTGAGGTAATTAACTTTGCATGGTGTGGATAACAAATTTATCCCGATATCCACACCCGTAATAGTAATAGGTTTTTATATAAATAATATAGTATTATAAATACTACAACAGTTATGAACATACAACTGGCAGAAGAAAATTTAAATGAAGTTGGGTACCTGGATGTTGATATTGATGTGCAGTTAGACCTGTTTGAAGAAATTGAAAAGTTGAAAAAAGAAAAAAACGCTGTTGTGCTGGCGCATTATTACCAGGAGCCGGATATACAGGATGTTGCTGATTATTTGGGCGACAGCCTGGGGCTTGCGCAACAGGCTGCCAAAACAAATGCTGATATGATTGTTTTTGCAGGTGTGCATTTTATGGCCGAAACTGCCAAGATACTAAACCCCACCAAGAAGGTGCTGCTGCCCGATTTAAAGGCTGGTTGCAGCCTTGCAGACAGTGCCCCTGTAGATGCGTTTAAAAAATTTAAAGAAGCCCACCCTGACCATGTGGTGATATCCTACATCAATTGTTCCTCAGGTATTAAGGCGCTGAGCGATATTATATGTACAAGCAGCAACGCGCTTAAGATTATTGAAAGCCTGCCCGCAGAGCAGAAGGTAATTTTTGCACCGGATAAAAACCTGGGGGCGTACCTTAACAAGCAAACGGGGCGCAACATGGTACTTTGGAACGGTGCCTGTATGGTGCATGAGATTTTTAGTTTGGAGAAGATAACGAGGCTTAAAATGCGCCATCCGTACGCTAAACTGATAGCCCACCCGGAATGTGAGGAGCCAATACTTAAAATAGCCGATTATATAGGCAGCACTACCCAGTTGCTTAAATACGCGGTTAAAGACAATACGAAAGAATATATAGTGGCTACCGAAGCAGGTATACTGCACCAGATGCAGAAAGAAGCACCAGATAAAATTTTTATACCCGCGCCACCAAACAATGCATGTGCCTGTAATGACTGCCCATATATGAAGTTAAACACATTAGAAAAACTTTATATATGTATGAAGTATGAAACACCTGAGATAACGATGGATGAAACCCTGCGTTTACAGGCATTAAAGCCGATTGAACGGATGCTTGATATAAGCCGTGCAGCGGGATTAATTGGTTAACCCAATTTTCTTCTTCAGTACGTTTTTATAAATGGAGAATGACTGCTCGATGTACATGCCCAGCTCAAGATCGTTCATATAAGTTAAAAGGTCGTAAGGTGGCCGTGCGTAAGCCATAAAAGGTTCAAGAGACGGGCTTTTTAAACCGGTGAGCTGTGTAACAAGCCGTTTGGTAAAACGATGGTCAATGTATTTATCCTGTTCATCGTGCAGCAACCTGTTTTGAAATGCCTGTATGCGGCGGTTGCGCTTAAAGCGGAACATATTAATCAATTCTTCCAGGTCAATACCTACAGTTGCACCGCCGGGTACATAGTTGCCCGGTGTTGCACTGGTTATATGCAGGCCAGGTTTTTTAAAGTTGAATACCTTGGCATAATCCTGTCTGTTTTGTAACGAATCGTTACGGTAGTTTTTATTTTGCACTTTTACGGCTGGCAACCAGGCGACATCCACATATAAAGCAATATCAAAAGCAAGGGTATTACTAATAGTATCTACAGGGTACTTCTGTGTACTTTTTGTTAGATAGCTAAACCATACTGAATCATTTTTTTCATTTACCTCAATACTGTATTTACCCAACGAGTCTGATATGGCAAATCTTCCATTGGTTGTACGTACGGTTACGGCATCCAGCGGGTGTTTGGAAAAATGGTCGTACACTGTTCCATATATTTTAAATGATTGCGCGTCAACCACTTCAAACGACAACAGCCATATGGTTACCAGTAATAAGGGTAATGCTTTTTTGTGCACTTTAATATCGATTAATTTATATGGCTGTAATATTAATTAATCATATTTATCAATCTGCTTCAACAAATTTATTTATACATAATTTTGATAATAAAAGGT
>CAZRDD010000242.1:0-7741 GCA_964598675.1 uncultured Parafilimonas sp. | reverse complement strand
CACCATGGCATCAGCCCGCAGGTCGCTGCCAAAAGTGTAACCAGGGTTGGGGCGTTGGGGCAGCAGGGTAGGCAAGCCACTAATAAGCTGTGCCGCCGCTTGTGGCTGGCCCGCCAGTTGGTAGGCAGCGGCAAGCCTCCACCTGCCTTCGGTAGTTAAAAACTTATACTCGCGCAGCCTGTTCATGGCACCAAGTTCAGGGGCTTTGGCAAGTGCCAGCAGGTATAACCGGTATGCCTGTGTAAGGTCGCCGCCGTACGAGGGTTCGGTGGTTACATTCCAGCCAAGTGCTTTTGCGCGCTGGTATTGCTTCCATTGCTGCAGCATGGCGCTGGGTACGTTGTAGCCATAGTCTGCCGCCTTCAGTAAAAAGTGGCCTGCATAGTTAGTACCCCATTCATTGCTTTCGGAAAGGCCCGGCCAGTAGCTGAAGCCACCATCGGCCTGCTGAAAATTTTGCAGCTTTTGTATGCCTGCCCGGATGTTTATGTCTATTGTTTTTTTCTGGGCATCATCCAGTTCCATCAATTGGTTTAATACCAATTGTGGAAATACTGCCGAGGTGGTTTGCTCCACGCAACCATGCGGGTAGTTTATAAGGTAGCTAAGCCTTTTTTGCAGGTTGATGGCGGGTATGCGTGATACCTCCAGCACCGCTTTTGATGAACTGCCATCTCCCAATATGCTAACGGTATTGCTCCATTGCTGGCCGGGTTGCAGGGTGGCTTCCGTTACCTGGGTAATAGACGGGTTGGGGTTGCGTATATCAAGTTCTACCTCTGTAGTGCCAGTTTCCTTGCCGCTTGAAGCGGTTACTTTTACCTTGCCTATGCCGGTGTTGGGTTTTACTTTGGCGGTAAAATATACCTCCTGCTCGCCGGTTGCATTAAAATGTACGCTTTGCGTGCCTCCTGCTTCAATAAAGGGGTTGACCTGCAGGGTTAGCTTTACATCCTTAATATAGTTTTCGGTGGCGAATACTGTTACCGGTATTTTAAGCTCCTCGCCGGGCCCCAGCACCCTGGGCAGGGTAGCCAGCAGCATAAGCGGTTTTTTAACTTTTACACTTTTTTCGGCTACGCCAAAGGCATTGTCGCCAGCGGCAATCACCATCGCCCTTACGCTGCCCATGTAGGGTGGTAACGTAAATGTATGGTTGCGGCTGCCACCATCGGTGGTAAAAGGCCCCATAAACGATACAATGGGTTTAAACCGGTTGGCTTTGCGGGTTTTGGCGGCAAGGGCTGCTTCAGCATCGCCGCCTATGGTTAATATACGTTCAAGCTCTGCACCCCATGCGCCTATCACATCATCGTACACATCCCAGCTTTTTACACCCAGTGCTTCCCTTGCAAAAAAAGCATCGTGCGGGTTGGGTGTTTTAAAATGGGTAAGGTCAAGCAGGCCATCATCTACAATGGCAATAACGTATGTCATTTTCCTGCCAGCCGCTTCCGACACAGTAATGGTGTTCTGCTGCTCGGGCCTTATTACATCCGGCATGCGTATTACCGGTTTAAGTATGGTGTTTTTATCCTGCACCATTATGGGTATTACGCCATACATCCGTATGGGCAGGTCGTTAAGGGTTTGCGCGTGGGGCTGCACCAGGGTTACGTTTACGTAAATATTGGGGCTCATTTCCTTGGTGGTGGTAAAGCTGTATTTGGTTTGCCCCTGTGTTGTTTTTATCCAGCAGGTTTTTAATACTTTACTGCCGGTTTCAATGCTCACCAGTGCTTTGCCCTGCCTTGGGGTAGGTATGGTAACCTTAACTTCATCGCCCACGTTGTAACTGGTTTTATCCGATGTAAACGAAAGCATGGCCGCCGATGAGGCATCGCTGTTATCGCGCCTGCTTTGCCAGCTGTTATCGTCCACATAAAAAATGCTGCCGGTTTTATGGCCGCTGCGGCCATCTTTTACCAGTATAAGGTAGCGGCCCCAGCTTTCTTCGGGCAGGTTTACCATATAACTGCCTCTTCCGTTTTGCAGTGTAACGGTTTGGGTACGTATAAGTTTGTTATACTGGTCCTGCGTAAAGTTGCTGATGGAGTTTTCGCCGTTGTTATCCCACCACCAGCGCCACTGTATTTTGTACAGTTCTACATCAACCGTGGTGCTGCCGGTTAAAGGGTTGCCTTTGGTGTCCACATCTACAATGTCAAAGCGGTGCGGGGCACCAGCCAGCAGGTAGCCCCAGTTTTTATCGCCTTCCGGCACATGCACGCCCGCGTAGGATGTGTAGGGGTTAAAAGGCATGGCGTAATTATCTATGCTAAAATTGCCGCCAGGCTCAAATACTTTTATACTCAGGTTGGCCAATAACTGGCCGGGGGCACCTTCTACTGTTTCAAAAGCAGGGCTTACCAGTGCGGTGCCATCAGCCCCCAGGCTGCCATCAAACACTGTTTTAGACTGTGGTGTAAACGATGAGGTAGGGTCATCAAACACATACTCCTTAAACTTATCGAAGCTGGTTGTTTTGCGGTAAAGTTGCGCATCAACCCTGGCCTTAAGGTTTTGGGCGGTAGCACCAAACAGCCAGGTGGCGCTTAGGGTGCCGTTGGTAACCGCGTTTTTGCCAAGGGCATCAAGGCCGCCAAAATCAAGCTTTATTTTAAGGCGGTTGGGCATTACGGTTTCAATCTTCAGCTTTTTTTCAAAGGTGGCACCGCCTGCTTTTACCCGGCAAATCCAGTTGCCGGTGGGTGCATCGGCATCGGTAGCTGTTCTAAACACGTTAAAACCATCGGTAGCGTTTGTTTGCACCATGCGTTTATACAACTGCCCACGTGGCGAAATCAGTTCCATTTCAATGGGGTGGTCCTTGGGCAGTTTATTATCAATATCATCAATAACACAGCTTAAGTAAAGGCTGTCGCCGGGCCGCCAAACGCCGCGCTCGCCAAATACAAAGCCTTTAAGGCCGTTTTTAACATCATCGCCCGACACATCAAAGCGGCTTAATGCCAGCGAGCTGCCATCGTCCAGTTTTAGATAGCCCCTTTCCTCGCCCTGTTTTGCCACTAAAAGGTAGGGCTTTCGTTTAAGAGGAATGGCCACCGTGCCATCTGCACTGGTAATGCCTTTGCCAATAATCTGCTGCTGGTAATCCAGCACTTCCAGTTCAACATTGCCTATGGCATCGGTGGTAATAATGTTGCTGGCTGCTACAAACAGGTTTTTGTTGCTGCCGTATTTGGCTATCAGCCCAATATTGCTGGAAAGAATATTGCGGCTGTCGTAGCGGTCTTTATTGTAGTAGGATGAGTGACAGGGGTTATCCTTATTATCCCAGTTATAACCATAGGTGTAATAATTATCGTACCGGTTCCAGAAATCCTCCTCCTCGTCAAGCGAGTTACTGTTGTTTCTTTCGTCTTCGCTGTAATCATCACCACCCCGGTCGTTTATAACGGAGTCGCAGGTGTACATAGAGTACTGCGGGCGAAAGCCAATGGTGATGCGGTAAATAGCCCCCGGCTCTGTTTTAATATATTTGTCTATATCCAGCGAAAAACGGTTGCTTTTATGCAGGTTAAGGCTTTTATCGTCATCCAGTTTAACGGTGGCCTGTGCAATGGGCCGCCCCACCCGCCGCAAGTCTTCATCGCCACCCATATCGTTGCGTTGTAAAAATTGGGCAACGTTGTTCTGATAGATTTTTATAATGCTAACATCCACCGAGCGCAGGTTAATTGCTTCAAACGGCAGTACCAGCCTGCCGCCACTGTTTGGCAAAATGTTGCCTTTGCCATGAATTTTTACTGATGGCAGCCTGTTTTCAAAAAACACATTGGCGGTAAATGCTTTTTCCAGCTTATCGCCCCATTGGTTTTCAATGCCTTCGTGTACGGAAACTGTGTAGTCGCCATCCAGCTTGCCCTGGGTGTACACTTTTACTTCACTGCCCAGTATGGTGTAGCTCACGTTTTCCTGGTTGCTAAGGGTAATAAGCCCGTCAAGCGTTTGGCCAATGGCCAGGGGGTCGCTAAACTGTACCAGCGCATATTGCTCCTGGTCCTGCACGGCGCGTACGGCCAATACTATAAAATCGCCAATGGCAGGTACGCTTAATTCCCTGCTGCCCCTGGTTTCCGAGGCGATGGCATCCCCTTTCCATAACAATTGTAAGATGGAGGCGCTGGTGCCGCGTTGTATATTATTAATGGTGAAGTTGTGTATACGGTTGGCCTCGTTATGCTGCCAGTTTATTTTAAGGCCGGTGTTGCCCATGGCGGCACTTAGTAGTTTTTCCACTTTGGCAGATTCTTCCACATCGGCGGTGGTTAGCTGGCCGGTAAGTGTCATTACCGTTTTGCTGTTGCTGCGCAGGCCAAAATCTTCAACAGTGTACGATGGCTTCATTACTTCGGCATTAAACCTGAAGGTTTTAAATGCAGAGGGTACATTGGCTACCTTGTTAAGTTTAAATGCCACTTCGTACACCTGGCCGGGCTGAAGGTCGTGGGTGGGTTTAAACTCAATGGTGCGGGCATCCGTCCAATAGGCTTTGCCTTCCACGGCAGGCGAAAATTCAAACAGGTCTTCTTTAACGGTTTCGTTAAGGGTATGGGTGGTGTTGGCATCTGCCGCAAGCTGTATGCGTACAGTGCTTTTTTTGGAAATGACGCCCGACGTGTAGGCTTCAACATACTTGCTGAAACTGGGGTCTACAGTAACCAGTGCGGGCTTGTGTTTACAGGAAGAAAGGATAAGGGCGGGCAAAAGCATAATGGTAAGCCACATGAGTGGCATACGTTGGTGGGTGTCCATATAAAAAGGGATTTTTTTGAAGTGATTCTGCGGTTTTAAGGCGGTAGAAAGTTAGATAAAGAATTTTGATAGCTGGTAGAAAATAATTGTTAAATGATTAAAAGCCAGCCGGGATGATAAACCGCCTTACGTTACCCCGGAGCGGTTGCAGAGTTATGCGTTAAATAGCTGCAGGGGGGAGGTGTAAAGTAATAATTAAGGTGTGGGGACGTTATTTATATGTAGGAATTTGATTTATTAAAGAAATTAGTTAAATTGTGTTACCTAAATGTGGATAATGGCCCGGTGGGATGCGAAAATACAGTAATACGCTTTTTTTAGGTTTGATCATAGGTGTAAAAAAACTGCCCTGTCGCTCTACGGGGCAGTTTGCTTTTAAACAGGTGGGTGAAAATCAATTTATTAACACAAAGGCATAATGCTAAAAAAGCCTCAGTTGAACTCCTTTGTTGCTACGGGGAGGTTTGGCATCGCCAAAAACTGTTTTACCACCATATTTCCAGGCATCGGCCCGCTCTTTTTCCACCAGTTCTTCAAAACGTTCATTGGGTATAAAATCCTTTTCTGCGTTTGCCGCCAATGTATGCAAAGCCTTAATAGCCTGTTGTTTATCAGTATTGCCAAGTTTTGCTTTTTGTACGGCTGTTTGCAGGGTATTTATGGCATCATCGTAAACGCTTATGGGTACAGGAAAAGGGTGGCCATCCTTGCCGCCGTGTGCAAATGCAAAACGGGCAGGGTCTTTAAACCGGCTGGGGGTGCCATGTATTACTTCGCTTACCAGCACCAGGCTTTGTACCGTTCTTGGCCCTACACCTTTTAGCAGCAGCAGTTCTTCAAAATTATTTAAACCATGTTCGTGCGCCACCCATAAAACACTGCCTAACCGTTTAATGTCAACATCTTCAGCCCTAACCTCATGATGGCCTGGCATTAGCAGGTGCTGTATTTCCTGCATCATCCTCTCTGGTTTTTCCTGTGTTAAGGCAAGCATTCCCGTACGTGTGCCTGCGGCTTCTGCCGCTGTAACATTTAATATATGCCCCTGGTTAACTCCACAAACAGCGGAGTGGGGTTCTTCCACAAAATTTTGCATGTGGCCGCTGTGCCAATGGTAACGCCTTGCCATGCCGCTGGCATCACTCATACCTTGTTGTATCACCGTCCAGTCGCCGGTATTGCTTACCATAAAATTGTGGGTGTAAAGCTGAAACCCATCTTGCACTGCGGTGTTATCCACTTTGGCACTCAGCTTGCTGCACCGCACCAGGCGGTGGCCATCCAGGCCGGTTTGCTCAGCAACCGCCATTAGTTCAGCAGGCGTTTCTTTTGAAAATCTGCCCTTACCGCCGCAAATGTATATACCCAATTGTTTTGCGTGGGGGTTAACCGCCCGTTTTAGTGCCCCCATTACCGAGGTGGTGATGCCGGACGAATGCCAGTCCATGCCCATTACTGCCCCAAAGCTCTGAAACCAAAACGGGTTACTCAATCTTTCAAGCATGGCTTTAGTGCCATACTCAGCCAGGATGGTTTCCGTTATGGCCAGCCCAAGTTTGGCCATGCGCCCGGCAAGCCATTGCGGCACAAAGCCATAATGTAAAGGCATATCTGCTGAACCCGCACGCTGCATAATACTAACAAAGTTAGTAAATAAAACAGCTTTTCAGGCTGTGTTATTTAAATAATCGTGCTGAAGTGATAAAAGCTTTACCATGCAGGCCGATTATTATGTAGCGAAACTGCTTTGGCATTTTTAAATTGATTTATCTTTAATGGGTAAGCCAAATTGCATGAAGTATTACACAATACAACCACCAGTAAGCCTTGCGCGTTATGTACGCTGCTTCTGGGTGCTGGAGCATGATGGGCCTTACATTTACCGGTCGCTGGCTGATGGATGTGCTGAAATGGTTTTTCATTACCATGGCGTATTTGATGAGCTACTGGCTACCGGCAATATTGAAGCATCTTTTACAGCGGGTATACATGGGCAGAGCAGGCATGTACGCAGATTTGTTACGCATACCGGTTTTGGCATTTTTGGGGTATACATTTATCCGTTTGCAGTTGCAGCGCTTTTAAAAATGCCTGCATGTAATATGAGCGATGAAATGCCAGACCTCGTAACCCTGCTTGGGCAGGAGGGGCAAGTTTTGCAGGAAAAAATAATGGGCGCAAACAATAACCGCGAAAGGGTTGAGATAATCATTCCCTTTTTGGAAAAGCGGCTATGCGGGCTTCAGCAAAACAATGCAGCCGTAATACATGTGATTAACGAGTTGATACATAAAAAAGGCCAGGTTGATGTGGATGCATTGGCCGGGGCATGTTTTTTATCGCGCAGGCAATTTGAACGTAATTTTAAACATCATGCAGGCTTTAGTCCGAAGCTGTATGCGCGAATCATCCGTTTTCAGGGCGCCACCAAGCAGTATGGCATGCATCGTAAATCGCTTACGGATATAGCTTATTATTGCGGCTATTACGACCAGTCTCATTTTATTCATGACTTCAGGGAGTTTTCGGGCTTTCACCCAAAAGAATATTTTTATGGCAAGCCAGAAGGGATGGATTACCGCGATGTAAATGTTGAGCAGTAACAAAAGGCTTGCACGCCTTAGTGCAACTATAAATGTCGCAATTTTACAATTTGATGCCCCGGCCGATGCCGATTTTTGCAAGTAACAAAATAACAATGTATGAAAATGCCAGCCGGTTATTTGCCCGTAATGCCTTACCTGATTGTAAAAGAGGCACACAATTTTATAGATTTTATGAAGGCCGTTTTTAATGCCGAGGTGCGCTACTCCGCGTTAAGGGAAGATGGCGGCATAATGCACGCTGAGTTACAGGTGCAGGAGGCGGTGATAATGCTGTGCGATGCTACGGAAGATTATAAAGCTTTTCCCGGTAGTGTTTTTATGTATGTGGATGGTGTTGATGCTATTTTTGAAAAAGC
>CAZRDD010000241.1:0-7745 GCA_964598675.1 uncultured Parafilimonas sp. | reverse complement strand
GGTGTACAGTTTAATGCTTGTTTTATTAATAAGTATGCTGTTTTAAAAACTCCAGCGAATTTTTTACGCTTCCATGCTCCAGCAATATGCGCTTGGCCTCGTCATAATTATCCAGGCCAGCTTTGCCCATCAGCATTTTAACTGCCCTGTCGGTTATTTTATCGTTTATTAAAAGCACGTTAACCATCTGGTTATCTTCTACCCTGCCAAGCTGTATCATGGTGGTAGTGCTTATCATATCAAAAAGCATTTTTTGGGCAGTGCCGCACTTCATACGGGTGCTGCCTGTAATAAATTCAGGGCCGGTTATCACCTCCACCGGCAAATCAGCCTCGGCTGCAATAGGGCTACCGGGGTTGCTAACAATACAACCAGTAGTTATATTATTTTTACGGCATTGCGCCAGGGCTCCCAATACAAATGGGGTAGTACCGCTGGCCGAAATACCAACCACAATATCCCTGTCGCTAACATTTTCGGCCAAAAGCCTCTCCCACCCTTCATTATAATTATCTTCCATTTCCTCCCTTGCCTCAGCAAGTTTTTCAATACCACCGGCAAGTATGCTGTTTACCATGCCTTTTTCTACCCCAAAAGTGGTTGGCAGCTCAATTACATCCAGTACAGACAGGCGCCCGCCGCTGCCTGCACCCACATAAAACATGCGTCCACCGGCTTTTAAGGTGCGTACTATTGCATGAATCAGCGCGTTTACTTGCGGTAATGCACGGTTTATTGCGGTTGCCACCGTAGCGTCCTCTTTATTTATTAGCAGGGTAATTTCTTCTATCTCTTTGGTTTCCAGACTTCTATGTACAGATGACTGTTCAGTAATCCTTATCATCGTATTATTTTTGCGTTTTTTTTCTGTTATTTTATCCAAAAGTATGCAAACTAACGCAAAAATAATCTACTTTTATTTTGTTAACAGATTGCAAACACACCGTTAACGTATTGTAAACAGATATGCTGAAAGAAGAAAGACATAAAATTATTCTTAAGGAGATTAATATTCATAATAAAGTATTGTCTGCCGACCTGAGCGAAACGCTTGATGTTTCGGAAGATACCATACGCAGAGACCTGAATGAACTGTCGGAACTGGGCCTTATTTTAAAAGTACACGGCGGTGCAATGAGCAAAACGTTTCATTACCCCTTTGATGGGCAGTATAAAGTATATGCACTTGCCGCCAAAACAAAGATTGCTGAAAAAGTAACCGGGTTATTTAAAAGGAACATGACAGTTATTATTGAAGGGGGTACAACCATTATGCAGATTGCCAAAAACATCCCCCCCGATTTGCAGGCCACCTTTTTTGCCGTTAGCCCGCAAGTTGCCCTTGCATTAGCTGAGCATGAAAATATTGAAGTGATAACTATAGGTGGCAGGTTGGCAAAAAATGCCAGCCTGCATACGGGTGCCAGTGTAATTAACGAGCTGGCAAATATTAAGGCCGATTTATGCATTATTGGCACCAATGGTATTTCTATTCAGCACGGCCTCAGCGATTCTGACTGGGAAGTGGTACAGGTAATTAAAGCCATGATGCGCTCCGCCAAAAAAGTGGCAGCTGTAAATATTGCCGAAAAATTGGGCAGCGTGCAGCGTATAAAGGTTTGTGAGGTGAGAGACCTGGACTACCTGGTAACCGAACTGCCCCCTGAAAGCGAAGTATTGGCCCCCTACCGGCTGGAAGGGAAGCCCATACTGCTGTAAAAAAGAAGGCAGTTAAGGTTAGGGGAAGTGTTTTACTAAAAAAAGCACTGTTGGCAGGAAGCTGATTCTGCCAGTGCAGGATAGTTTAAACAAAACAGATTCACGCCCTTAAAAAGGCTCAGCATATAAACAAGATAACCGGTTGCAAACCAACACGAAAGATTAATTGACCATTCACTAACAGCTAATTAAAAACAAAATGAGCAAAAAAACTTCATTCCCGTCGTTATTAAAATGGCCGGTAATGCTGCTTGGCCTTGTATTAGGCGTATGCAGCATGGCTAAGGCCCAGGATGCCGGCAAAAAAACCACCCAGCTTGTGGTAAAAGGTAAAGTGTACGATGCTAATGGCGCGCTTGTTGGCGCTAATGTAGCAGAAAAAGGTAAAGGCACCGCTGCAGCTACCGATGCTACAGGTAGTTTTCAATTGGCCGTTTCCGGCCCCGGTGCAACACTTATATTTACTTATGTAGGCTACGATACTGTTGAGCTTGCCCTTAACGGCCAAACCAGTGTTACCGCCACCTTGCAGCCAAGCAAGGGCCGCGAACTTTCGGGCGTGGTAGTTACAGCCCTTGGTATTACAAGAAATAAAAGGTCACTCGGCTATGACGTTGGCCAAATTAAAGGCGACGATATAAACCGTGTTGCACAAACCAACGTGTTAAACGCGATGGCAGGCAAAGTATCGGGCGTTACTGTAAGCTCAACCGGCAGCTCACCAACAGCGTCAGTAAGCGTGGTAATACGTGGTATGCGCTCCTTAAACAGCGATAACCAACCATTGTTTGTAATTGATGGTGTACCCGTAAAAAACAGCCTTAGCAACATTGGCACCAATAATGGCAATAACAACGATGTTGACTATGGCAATGCCATATCCGACCTTAACCCTAATGATATTGAAAATGTATCAATATTAAAAGGCCCCAGCGCCGCAGCCCTTTATGGTTCACGCGCGGGCAATGGTGTGGTACTTATTACTACCAAAAGCGGTAAAAAATCCAAAGGCTATGGCGTAACTTACAGCAACAATACTGAAGCTGCTGTACCTTACCATTACCTGCCTACCAACCAGCAATACACTGTGGGTACCGACCCCTATACTACCCCCAACGGTTTTAACAGCTGGAATGGTGTAATGGTTGACCTTGCAGGTACGGATACTTACCGTTTTGGCACCCCATTAAACCAGGGCATTAATGCTATACAGTGGAACAGCCCTAAAGATGCAAGCGGCAACTATGTTGCCCTGCCTATGGTTAGCCACAACAACCTTAAAAACTTTGTACAAACAGGTATTACATCTACCAATAGTCTTTCTGTAGAAAATGCAACGGATAAAGACAATTACCGTTTTTCCTACACCAACACAGCCAACCAGGGTATAATACCAACCACTGGCCTATCAAGGCATAACCTGTCTTTGAATATTGAGCATAAAATAAGTGATGCTTTTAAATTAACTTCCGCTATCAACTACACACGTTCTTCAAGCGATAATGTAGTTGCTGGTAACAACGGCGTATTAAAAGATGTGGCTTATCTGTCCCCAAGTGTTGACGTAAGGCAGTTAAAAAATTACTGGTTAACACCGGGCATTCAGCAACTTAAAGCATTACCACCTATAGGTGTTGATCAAAACCCCGGCGCACCAGACCCTGCGGATAATGGTGACAACAACCCTTGGTTTACCTTAAACCAGGTAAAAAACAGCTTTACACGTAACCACCTGTTTGGTAATATAAAAGCTGCCTACCAGTTTAGCCCCCATTTTAGCGGCTTTGTGCGCTACTCGCAGGACCTTTACTACGAGAACCGCGAAACGAAAATTTCTAAAAGCTATACAGACGAGAGAAATGGTTATTATGGCCTAACCAATATTTATAATACGGAGAGCAATACAGACTTTCTTGGTACATACCACAACACATTTGCTCAAAAATTCGATCTCTCTGCCTCAGTTGGAGGTAACCTTCAGTACGTGTATGGCTCAAACCTGCAAACATATTCTGCTTCTGGTGCCGGCATTATTGCCCCTGAATTTTTTAATGTGTCTAACATTGCCCAGGCAAACATCAGAAATGCTTCCGGCTACTTTCAAAAATCAGTATACAGCCTGTATGCAACCGCATCACTGGGTTACCAGGACTTGGCTTACCTTGATGTAACAGGCCGAAACGACTGGTCAAGCACATTGCCTTCCAGCGAAAACTCTTATTTCTATCCATCAGCATCTCTAAGCCTGTTGTTGAATAAAATGTTCAATTTTGGCAGAGATGTAAGCCTTGTTAAGCTTCGTGGTGGCTGGGCAAGCGTGGGTAAAGATACCGACCCCTATAACCTCTATGGCACCGTTGGCATAGGCAGCTTTGGGGGCATAGTTACCCAAGGTACCTCAGGCACCCTTAAAAACCCTAACTTAAAACCAGAGCAGGCAATTTCAACCGAACTTGGTGTTGAACTGGGCTTCTTTAAAAACCGCCTGCGTTTTGAAGGTACCGTTTACCGTTCCGATAATAAAAACCAGGTATTATCCATCAGCACACCAGGTTCTTCTGGTTACACTGGCAGGCAGATTAACGCTGGTGAAGTACGCAGCCAGGGTATTGAACTGCAGTTAGGCGGCACAATTATCTCTAAGAAAGACTGGACATGGGATTTAAGTGTTAACTATACCCATAACGATGCCTACGTTTTATCGCTGGCAAATGGTGTTAACTACTTCTCTTTTTGGCAGGATGGCCGCAGCGGCTCATGGGTGTATGCTAAAGGCCAGCCTGTACCTAATGCTTTTGACGGCAACGGCAAACAAATCATCAGCGATGGTAAGTTAGGCCAAATGTGGGATAACCGTATAGCCACCGTTACCGATAAAGCATCTAAATACTATGGATACCCATTACTGGATAACGATGGTTTTTACCAAACAGTAGGCAACGGCGATTTTCAACATAAGGAATCAGTAGGCAACTTCAACCCAAAATTACAAATGGGTGTTCAAACAGCCGTAACATGGAAGATGCTGACCCTTAATGCCAGCTTCGATTTACGCCTGGGCGGTATTTTCTTCTCTCAAACATACCGTTACATGCAGTCTGACGCGGCTATGGCAAGGCAAACAAATATGGGTATACCCATACCTGCTAAATACGCTAACAACATACCAGAGTATCTTAAATCGAACCCCGACAACTTTATAAAAGTTAGAGGCTTCCAGCAGTTCAGGCTGGTGGGCGGGCCAACTACCGCTACAGGAGGCTTCCCTTATACAAGCAATGGCAACATTACCATTAACGATGGTGCCTTTTATCCTGGCGTTTACGAAGACGGCAATGGTGGTTATATTGAAAACCTTGGTGACATGAGCACTACAAAACTTGATAACTACGAAGATGCTGTAACCGCAGGCTGGAGCTTTGCACGCATGAGTATGTTTGATGCATCGTACATTAAGCTTAGGGAACTAACCCTTAGCGCGCAACTGCCTAAAAGCTGGGCTTCTGCAATTAAAGCACAGGGTATATCTATTGGCCTTTACACCAGGAACATCATTATCTGGACAAAAGCCAAAGCCGGTATTGACCCAGAGCTGGCCTTCCAGTACCAAACAGGTGCGCAGGGCAACGGCTCACAGTTCAGGCAAGGTATTGAAAGGTATAACATTACACCATGGACCATACCTGCAGGTGTTAAGCTAAATGTTCGTTTCTAAGCAACAATTGATTAAACATTAAACAATGAAAACAATGAAAACCGCAAAAACAGTCCTTACGGCAGCATGCGTTTTCCTTACAACTATAACGTTGGTTACTTCCTGTAAAAAGTTCGCTGTACTAAACAGCGACCCAAACAGTATTACACCACAGTCGGCATCTGCGGATTATGTCATGGCGAATGTGCTTACCCAAAGCGCCATGTGGTATGGCAATTTAGGCTCGGGCAACATGTCGGGCGCTATGCAGCAAACCTACCAGGATGCATTCGGCTCTACCTTTAGCCAGTACTCATGGGACCCCGTTGGATGGAATGGCAACTACTCAATACTAAGGGATAATAAACTGCTGCTGGAAAAAGGGCAGGCCAATGGCTGGAAATTTCACCAGGGTGTTGCTTTGGTGATGAGGGCTTTTAATTTTGGTAACATCGCCGATTTTTGGGGCGATGCACCAGATTCAATGGCCTTAAAGGGCGATCAAAGCGGAAGTGAAAACCAGTTTCCGGTGTTTGACGCTCAACAGGATATTTACGTAAAGGTTATAGCTGACCTGAAAGCAGCCTTACCTTACTTTTCAGGCACCATTGACGATCATTCTGAAATTACCAGCGTAACAAAAGCTTCCGATGTTTTTTATGGCGGAGATCCTGAAAAATGGAATAAACTCACCTACTCTCTTTTATTGCGCTACTATATGCGCCTCTCCTCTAAAATGAATGTACAGGCAGATGTTGAAGCTGTAGCAGCCCATGTTTTTGCAAGCAACAGCGACAATTGGTCTATGCCTTTACCCGGCACGGATGCCAATACATCTTACCAGTTCTGTTCAAAATTTCATGAAAGGTCAGGCTACGACAGAAATAAAATGTGCGGCACCCTTACTATGAAGCTAAAAGACCTGAAAGACCCGCGTATTGTTATTATGGCTGAGCCTATTGCAACCCCATCGGTTGTTGACGGCAGTAAGTTTCCTGCTGGCGATAACACCACCCTGGTTACAATTGTAAATGGTGTTCGTTACATAAACCCTGCTGCAGCAGCGGCTGGCCGCTTTAAACAGTTTAACCCTGCCACCTATGCGCAGGACAGGCCTTATGGTGCTATTGTCTCTTCAATTTATGGCTTGTACGATACGTCTTCTGTTTATGTTGGTATACCTATCAGCTACAGTAATAATGAGTTTCAATACAACATTAATGGCTCCGGTACCCAGTCTACCTCTATCAGCGATTACGTATCTTATCTGAGAAAAGATATTTACGATAACCCCAGCGGCGATTTACTGGTACAGAAACTTGCATCCTACACAGAAGTATGCTTCGACCTTGCTGAGGCCGCTTTAAAAGGATGGAATGTAGGTGGTTCGGCTTCAAGCTGGTATAACAAGGGCATACAGGCATCATTTGATGAGTGGCAGGTGTTTGGCACTTACCAGTCTGATGTTAACAAATACTATGGAGCAGTAAAAGATTACAGCACCTACATAGCACAACCAACTGTTGCATTCAATAATACCCTGCAAAGGATTATTGAGCAAAAATGGATAGCCTCATGGCAGGCATGTAACGAAGCTTACATGGACTGGAGAAGAACTGGTTATCCTGAAATAAACATTGGCTGGTCATCCTTCCGTGGTGCAATACCAGTAAGGTTTGCATACGACAATACAGAGCTGCAGAACAACTCAGACAATGCAGCATCGGCCATTGCCAAACTGGAAGCTTCAAAGTTTATTGGTACAGACGGCAACAACAGCTCGTGGTCTAAAACATGGCTGTTACAGGGCACCGGTAAACCCTGGTAAACATTAGCAAATACCGCACTAAAAAGTGCAGGTATTAAAGCATATAAAACCCATTAAACAATGCTCAATACCCGCCCGGAAGTACACTTTTGGAAAGGTATTGGGCATTGTTTTTTCTAAAAAAGTGTGGGCGCAGGCCGCACACAACAGCAGTATTATTGTTATGCGTAAAAAACTCGCTTTATTGATATTTGCAGCTGCAGCATGCCTGTTGTGCCGCGCACAGGTAAACAGTACCTACAATATAATGCCCGCACCAGCAAGTATTACAGCCAATGGAAGCGGATTTGTAATAACAGAAAACCTTAGGGTTGCCATTACAGGCCACACGGATGCACGCCTGTATGCCGAAGCCAGCAGGTTTATTCGCAGGCTGAGCAACAAAACAGGCATTTTTCTTGATAAACAAGGGTATGTTACCCCGGCAGACTCAAGCCTTGCTGCCCCCCTGCTTATTAAAGTGCAACGCCCCGGCAAATTAAAGCTGGGCGAAGACGAAAGCTA
>CAZRDD010000240.1:4226-7751 GCA_964598675.1 uncultured Parafilimonas sp. | reverse complement strand
GAAGAATAAGCCTTATCGTACCTGTTAAAATCATTAATATCCTGTAAGTGTACGGTGCATTTTACAATATCATCTACCGTACCGCCTGCGGCTTCCACTATTTTTTTTATGTGCGAAAGTGTTAACAGTGTTTCTTCTTCTATCGTTCCCGGTATCACCTCGCCAGTGCTTAAATCAAGCGGCCCCTGGCCGCTGATGAATAAAAAACCACCAGCCACCACACCTGCCGAATAAGAACCCGTGTGCGATTTTTTATCTGGATGCAATACTTCTTTTTTCATGTTGTTTAATTGCTAAGGTTTTGTAATAGTGGCCACTCTTGAAATGACTGCAAAAACTGCATGAGTGCTTGAAGTGCTTTATCAAACAAATGTTCCCCTTTATTTGCATCTGCAAGCTGCGGCTCGCCGCTGCTGCCGTTGCTGGAAATGAAAGAGGTTTGTTTAAATATAGAAACACCTTTATAAGGCACATCGTCCTCCCACGCTATGTAGCCGTTTTGTGCAGGGCGCTTGGGGCGTTTGGCTTTATCTAACCAAACTTTTTTGGGGTACAAGTGCAGCATTAAGCTTGTTTCATATTCACAAGCATGGCTTAAAGCGGGACTTTGCATGGGGGCATCGCCTGCAAAGGCTGTGCCTGCAAGCTCCCAATAAGTGGCCAGTACAATGTTTGATTGAATGCTTGGGTCAAAGTCTTTACTAAGCAGGGCCAATGCCTGTTTAGCAGGTGTTATGTTGCCGCCATGCCCGTTTAACAATACAATTTTACGAAACCCGCTTTGCAGCAGGGAGGCAACCAGCTCCCGCAATACCTGCGTATACAGGTCTGCAGACAGGCTGATGGTGCCGCCAAAACTTAAATGGTGATGGCTTGACCCAAACGGCAATGCCGGTGCTAAAAGAATATCATCTGGCCTTAACGCCTCTGCAGCCGCTGCAATTTTACCAACAATATCCGTATCGGTACCAGTGGCAAGATGCGGGCCGTGTTGTTCAGTTGCGCCCAATGGCAGCAACACAATTTTATCGTGCGCCTGCCCAAGGGTTATATATGTTTCGCTGTTAAACAGCATAGTTGGTTATTTAGTTATGTAAAAAGGTTGCTTTAAAACGTTAAGCTGTAACAGTTATTTAAAGCATTGCGTGCGTGCCTAATTAAAAATACTGTCATCTAAAAAGGCTGGCTTATAACCATTACTGCTTGCCCATTTTATAGCTGTTTCAATCTTTTCAAAATAATCAGGTTGATAGGCTGCATAATCAGGGTAGTAGTATTGCTCGTGAATTAAAAAGTCAACATAAGGCGGCAGGCCGTTCTGGTTGCGGTATGCTTCCAAAAAGGGCACAATTTCTTCATGCTTTTTTACATCAAGTACAATGCTGCTTCTTATAAAAACAATATCTTCAGGTACATCCTTCCAAATAAATCTTTTTTTCATGTGCCTTCTTTGCTCCACGCTTAAGTAGTAGGAAACAGGTGCTAAATCGTCATCTACATTAAAGTACCCTAACTGCCCTTTGTAACCTGCCGCACGTAACGCCCTGGAGCCTTCTATGTTTACCTCGCCCCAATGTACTGTAGTAACAGGCCCCAATAAAGTATCGCTTGCAAAGCGGCGTATTTCGCCCATCACAAGGTCGCAGTCCTGCTTTACTACATCAAAAGATGAGTTTTTATACGGCGCATCAGGAAACTCACCAAAAGCATGAAAGCTAAGCCTTAACCAATTGGCATTGCGAACCCATTCCTCTTTAAATTTTTCAGGAAACTGCGAGAGGTTGAAATCGGCATCCACCGACTGGTAAAATAAGTTTAAGTGTACTTTTGTGCCGTATTGGTTGTGCAGCTTTTGAAGGCCCTTTAAATAAGCATTGTCAAATATTGATTGATAGCTGTCTGCATTGGCTGTTATATCCTGTAAAAATCTAATGTTGTCGTCAATAGAAAGCCTGTAACCGCCTGCAAACTGGCTTGCCCAGTAAACGTTTACGATGATTTCAGCGCCTTCATTTTCATCAAGTATGGTTAACTGGTTTTTATATTGTGTAAGCAGTAAAGGCGCGGTAAAAACACCATCTTCTTCTATAGCATCAACCCCATTTATTTTAAGCTTACTGCCAGCAGGTGCTTTAACTTTTGCTACGGTGTTCAGCCCCTCTGTGGTTACAGTGCCATCAAGGGCATGCAGCACATCGCCTTCAATAGGGAAAACCGGTATTATATTTTGTATTGCCATTGTTTAACGTTTAATTCCTGTTGATTAATATTCTTTGCTAACTTAATCCGGCAGCCTGATATTATTTGTCGGATAAAAATATTGAATGAATAAAATTGAACTGTATAATAATCGCCTGAAGTTGTATACTTTTTTAACATGCTGCTTTCGCTGTGTTTTTTTGATAAAATTTGATGTGTTTTTTTTACAGATATTACCCTGTTTACCCTATTTTCGTTCAAGGTTGTAGCTGTTTTCGTTGTCGTATTACTTATAACAACAGGGGGTAATTGTAGTAAAGGCATGTTAAAACATTTATAACTAAATTAAAACCTCATTGCCCGGTAGTTGCTGTAATATATTCTATTAACTGCTAATTTTTAAGGGAGAAACAAGGAAAGGGGTTGGTTTTGTAAAAAAAGTATACACGCTTAGGTTAAGTGGCTCCGTCAAAAGCTGAAAAGGGTACAGTTATATTTAAAGCCCAACAAGCATTGGTTTTTATTGCCCGGAGTGTAAAACTGTGATGCATATTTTTTATTGGTAAGGTAGTAACAAAGTCTCAATCTTTTATACATAAAGTATATTTTTTGCTTAGTCAATTGTTTTAGCATGCATACATTTTTGCGTTTACTCAATAATAATAATGGGGTTGCTGCGGTAAAAACCGGCAGGTGGCAAAAGTTAAAGCCGTTTGTTTTATTACTGTTTGCGTGGCTTGCTATTTGCGCCTGTACCACTAACCGTATACGCACCAACAGCATGGAATTAACTGTGCTTGAGCAATCCGGGCAAATAGATATTAAACTGCTGAACAGTAAGGGGGATAAACATTTAACACTAACAAACAGCTTATTAAACAGCACCATTAAGGGGGCTGTAGCGATAAAAAAATTTGATGATGGCTCTGTGGGGCTGGAGAAGAAACTCTCCGATGATTCACTGGGTGCTGCCAGTACTATGGCAGAACGTTTTATACCTACTGACAGCGGTGTTCGTTGCGAGTTTACTATAAAGGGCGATGGTAAGCCCTGGGGTACGGTTATTGAAACAGCCTTAAACTACCCGGTGGAAGACGGTAGTACCAAAGTATGGGCAACATGGGCTGCCCCTCCGGTTGATTCGTCGGTTAACAGTGAAAGCCTAAACCATCAGCTTCGTAAAATAGGCCCCAAAAAGCGGGAAGAAAATACACATTACTGGGTTGACCCACTGGTGCCTGTGCCTTTTACCAATGCCACTTATTTTTATGGCGCCCCAGGGTTTGAATACAATAACATGCGTATAGGTTTTGTACCCTTTCAGGG
>CAZRDD010000240.1:0-4216 GCA_964598675.1 uncultured Parafilimonas sp. | reverse complement strand
GGCGATGTTATCAGTATTCCTTTAGCAACTATACTCAACGAAAAAGATAACACGGGAGTTTCAATAGTGTTATCGCCCAAAGATACCACCATTGATATGAGCATGAATATTACAAAGGATGGTACCATAAAATTTAACCGTTACTTTAACCGCATATCAAAACAGAATAATGTAAAATTTACTTTTGATATTGTTGTACACGAAAGCGACTGGCGTTGTGGCCTGGGCTGGATGCAGGGCCACTACCCTGAATATTTCAGGCCCGGTAATCAATTAGCCCAACAGCTTGATGGCACTGCGGCTTACGCTACTTTTGCCAACGAATCAATGAATTTTGACATTGATAAAATGAAACGTATGGCGTTTGCCACAAACTGGCAGGCCAGCTTCGATTTTCCTTATATGGGTATGTTTATACCACCCGTAAATGCCAACGAAAAATGGCAGCGTTTTGGTGGTGACGAAATATCCATACAGGATATGGACCTGTATGCGAAAAGGTATTCGGATAACGGCTTTTATGTACTCAATTATTTTAATGTAACTGAGTTTGGGGCTAATATAAAATACCCCCCTCAAACTGCACAGAACGCCCTGCCAGATAGCGGAATGTGGAAAGATGCCAATGCTTTTTTGTATACAAAATTGAGGAATGCCATTTTGCCTGTACCCGAAAAAAGTATACAAAATGCTGCGTTTAAAAACGCTGCTATACCAGTGCCGCACTACACCTGGCGCGATGGTGTTGCTGTTGATTGCGGCGACTCAGCTTACTATAATTTTTTGGTGGACCAGGCTGAGAAGCACGTAAAGCTTATACCGCATGCGTATGGTATTTGTGTAGACCGCTTAGACTGGGTAAGGCTTTTTAATGAAAGGGCAGATGATGGTGTTACCTGGTTTGATGGCAAGCCTGTACGCTCTATGCTTAATTCGTGGAAAAATATTGCTGGTAAACTGTCTTCTGTTATGCACGGTGCTAATAAGGTGGTGTTTGCCAACAACCATAGCAAACGTATTGATATACTGCAGCATGTTGATGGCTTGTTTGATGAGTTTACTTATGCAGGCACATCGCTAAACCTTACTGCATTTCTTTGTATAAGCAAACCCGCACTGGGATGGACGGACAATAATGAAACTATTAGAAATGAAGGGGGCGATAACTTCATGCAGAAGTATCTTTATATGGGCGTGTTCCCTATGTGCCCGTTCCCTAAAAACGACCATTCAATTATGCCTTCCGGCGATATAGATTCTTTATACCTTGATTATGGCCCACTGTTGAATTTATTAAAAGGTAGTGAATGGGTGTTAAAACCCAATGCTGTAAAGGTTACCAACAATACCGCCAAAGCCAATATATTTAAGATAAAGGATGGCTATGCAGTACCTGTTGTTTATGGCGAAAAGGACATGGTGGAAATAGTTTTGAACAACATAGAGGGCGTAGAAAAAGAGGCTGCTTTTACCGCGCTTTACCCCGGTGATGATAAGCCTGTTACGCTTAATTACAAAAAGGATGGGGCAGCCACAATTGTTACAGTGCCGCTAAAAAGAGGTTGTTCAATGCTGTATATAATAACTGTAAAATAACAGCAGGCAGCCGCAATGCAGGGGGCAAAAAAATTACTGTAATATAGCGTTTATTTTTTTTCGGTAAGCTTCTGCATATTTAAGCATACCAGCATCGTTTGGGTGTATCTGGTCAATAATGCAGTCGTCATTCAGCCCAATCTCTTTTTTTTGTAAAAGATATATTTTGCTAACGCCGTCTTTTTTAAGCGCAGCAAATGCGTTGCTTAAGGTATTGTTAACCGCTTTGTATAAATCGTTGTTCTTTTTATTAATAAGTTCATCGCCAAAGCCAAGGTGTTCAGTAAGCAGCACAGGTGTTGCAGGGTGTTGTTTGCGCAGTTTTTTAACGGCGGATATAATTTTATTTTCCAGTTCAAGGGGCGGTGTGCCTGCTAAATTGGGCAGGCAATCAAGCACATAAATTTTAGCATCCAGCTCATTAATAAGGTCAATTACTTCCGGCTCAAGCCTCCCGTTGCCTGAAAACCCGAGGTTTATAACGGGCATATTTAATGCCCTGCCCAATATAGCCGTCCATGCCATGCCCGGGCGCGACGCGCATGCCCCCTGGGCAATAGAGGTGCCATAAACAATCACCGGCAGTTGCGCTGGTTTATTAACGGGGGTAAATGTATAGCCGCTATCAACACCAATACGCAGCCAGTTAAGGGTATTATACAGTGGCAGCAATAGTTTGTATACTTTTTCACCTGGTTCATTCTTAAGTGCGCTAAAGGTGTACTGTATCGTATCCTTAAAAGCATATTGCCCTGCAGCCCTTAGCCAGCCTGCTTTTTTATCTAAAAAATACAAGTCAACCCCGCTAACACCTGTGGCCTGCATGTGCGGAAATTGTAACTGCTCCTTAACGGAATACTGTATTTTAATTACCGGGGCACTGGTGGTAAAATTTATTATAATCCCGGCGCTGTTCTGCGCAAGTTCGTAAACATCCTGCCTAACGGTTTTGGCAGCGCGGTTGGGTAAGCGGCCATAAAAATTGCTTGTTTCGCCGGGCCAGCCCTGGCCTTCGGGGCTAAACTGTTTTGTATCAGCCGGGTTCCACCATTTAACCGTTGCAGCCTGCTGGCCGTAACTGTTAATAAAATTTATGGTGCAAACAAAAAGCAGGCACACTGCTGGTATAAGCTTATACATAATGGCTGGTTGAGCATGATTAAAAACAGGGTTATACTTTTTTGCTAAAGGCAATGCAGGCTAAGGCAGCAATCTGTTTTATTGTTTATTCCATATTATATAAATGCTGTAATAGCTAAAACCAGCAGCAACAATAAGCCCCAAACCGTGTTATACAACTAAAACAACTGCAAAGATACACTGCGCCAAAAAGGCATTTATATAGTAAATCTTTTATTTTGTATATTTTTTTCATCCCCGGGCAGGCCCCGTTTTTTTTTGAAAAAAAGGTGAAAAGTTATTTTATTATGTACTTTTTAATAACTTATTTTATCCCTTATCTGTGTTAATTATGGCTTCTTTACTCGAAATATTGCCGGAAGAAAGGGTACTTACCCGGTTAGCAGACCGTATTTCTTTTGCCCCCGATGCCGGTTTTTATTATCTGTTGCCCCAGGCCGTGGTAAGGCCAGTGAGCGAGGCAGAGATTATTGCATTATTTCGTTACTCGCAGCAGCAACGCATACCCATCGTATTCAGAACGGGGGGAACAAGCCTTTCAGGCCAGTGCGTAACCGATGGTATACTGGCAGACCTTAGCCAGCACTGGAAGCAAATTAAAGTGGAACAGGATGGCCAGCTTGTACGGGTGCAACCGGGTATTACCGGGGCTATGGTGAACACTCATTTAAAAAAATACCAGCGTAAAATAGGGCCCGACCCATCCAGCATTGTAGCGGCTATGATGGGCGGCATACTATCCAACAACGCCAGCGGCATGTGCTGCGGCACCAAACTCAACTCGTACCACACAACGCAATACATCCGTTTTATTTTGCCAGATGGCAATACTTTTTCTACGGAGAATAAGGGTGATTATGCGCGGTTTGAAAGCAGCGAGCCGCAACTGTTTGCAGGGCTTGTGCAAATAAGGGAAAGTATTTTGCAGGATGCCGTGCTTTACGATAAAATAAGGCATAAGTACCAGATGAAAACAACCATAGGGTACTCCCTTAATGCCTTTGTTGATTTTGAGCATCCTTTAGACATATTTGCGCACCTGCTGGTTGGTGCAGAAGGTACGCTTGGCTTTATAGCAGAGGCGGTGTTACAAACAGTACCCGACCCAGTGTATAAATCAACAGCCATGTTATACTTTTATAACATACGGAAGGTGTGCGATGCTATTACGCCTTTAACGGAGGCTGGCGCTGTAATGGTTGAACTGATGGACAGGGCATCCCTGCGCGCTGTTGAGAGCATAGAGGGCATTGACCCCTTGATAAAATCGCTGCCGGGCGAAGCCTGCGCTCTGCTGGTTGAGTTTCAGGATAGTAACCAGCAACAACTGTTGCAAACAGTAGATGCTTTTTTGCAAACATGCGGCAGTTTTAATTTAATACAATTTCCCTCATTCACCGTTAACGATAAGGAAAGAGATTTTTTGTGGAAGATTCGCAAAGGTTTGTTTCCATCCGTTGGCGCGGTGCGTAAAAGAGGC
>CAZRDD010000239.1:0-7789 GCA_964598675.1 uncultured Parafilimonas sp. | reverse complement strand
GTAACTGGACATGGCTTTCAACCATTATAGGTATAACTAACCAGGAGCTTTCTATATTAGATGCTGCAGAGCCCGCAGGCTCATCAAAACAAACCAATCTTGCCGAAATAAGAATGGTAAGGGCTTTTGCTTATTTTATGATGATGGATAATTACGGCAACGTGCCGCTGGATACCTTGTATGGCGATTTTACGCCCCATACCAATGTACCCCGCGCGCAGGTGTTTACTTATATTGAAAACGAAATAAAAGCCTGCCTGCCCTATTTAAGCTCCGTTACTGGTACCGCCACTTATGGCAGGGCCAATAAATGGATGGCTTATGCATTGCTGGCAAAAATGTACCTGAATGCCGAAGTTTATACAGGCACTGCACGGTACGACGACTGTATAGCCGCCTGCGATAATATCATTAACTCCGGCCTGTTTTCGCTGGAAGCTGCAAACACGTATCTTAAAATGTTTTACCCCACCAACGGGCCGCAGATGAAGGAGTTTATTTTCGCCATACCGTACGACCCGGCCATGAGCAACACCTTCCCTTTCCGTTCGGTTAACATACACGCCAGGTATGATGTGCCGCGCAGCGAAACAAAAAAATTCAGTCTGCCGTTTACGCCGAGTGCGCCTGCCAGTACCCTGCCTGAGTTTTACGCCAACTTTAACGACCCCAGCGACGTGCGCAATGGTCAGTGGCTAACCGGCCTGCAGTACATGAACGATGGCGTTACACCCGTTACTGTTACCACCACCAAGTTAGGGTATAACCAGTTTTATACCGGCAGCGATGGCTCGGCCAGCTATACCTACCAGGTTGAACTTAGCCCAAAAATTGAATTAAGGCAAGACTCTGCCCTGTTTGATGTGGGCAACGACGAAATAGGCTGGAACATGGGCTACCGTAATATTAAATTTTACCCGGACTGGACATCTCTTAACAGGAACCAAAATAACGATGTGCCTGTGTTCAGGTACAGCGATATATTGCTGATGAAGGCTGAAGCCATTTTACGTGGTGGCGGTGCCACCGGCGGCCAATCAGCGCTTACTCTTGTTAATATGTTAAGGGCACAGCGTACTACCTCTGCCGCGTGGACAAACGTTACCCTCGATTCACTCTACAGCGAGCGCTGCCGCGAGTTTGCCTGGGAAGGCTGGCACCGTAACGATATGATACGTTTTGGCAAGTACGAAGGCCAATGGGGTTTTAAAAAAGATGCAGACCAAAATCACCGCATCTTCCCCATACCAACATCTGCCTTAACGCTTAACCCAAAGCTTACACAAAACCCGGGTTATTAAGTTTGTTTCTTGTTCGTTTTATGTAAATAAGCAGTTAGAGTTCGCCCGGGGCTTTTGCCCCGGGCTTTTAAAATCCTTCATGCTTTTGTTAGTGTTATGTAAGCACTGCTTGCCCCGTGCATTGTAGCAGCAACATGTAAAATGCCCACTGGCACCAGGTTACAGCACATCGTAATATATTTTGTACTGTGTTGCGTTAAAAAAATAATATGCCAAACATTACATACAGCATACGCGCCTTTTTTATAAAGAAAATGGTAGTAGCCATTGTTTTTTGCAGCCTGTTTATATACAGCAAAGCCCAGCTAAACCTGCCTGAGAGCTATGCTTTAATACAACGTATTATACCACAAAAAGCAGCCAGCTTTATTATACAACCACTGCCCGCCGCAAATAGTAAAGATTCTTTTGAAATTGAAAGCAGCCATAACAAAATAATTTTGCGTGGCAACAATGGTGTAGCCGTTGCCTCTGCCCTGTATTACTACCTTACTGAATACTGCCACTGCCAGCTTACCTGGAACGGCACCAACCTTAACCTGCCAAAACAATTGCCTGCTGTGGCGGGTATCATAAAAAAAGCCACCCCTTACCAGTACCGCTATTACCTTAACTACTGCACCTTTAACTACAGCATGAGCTGGTGGAACTGGGAGCGCTGGCAAAAAGAAATTGACTGGATGGCCCTGCACGGTATTAATATGCCCCTGGCCTTAACAGGGCAGGAGTACACCTGGTACACCGTGTATAAAAAAATGGGCTTTAGCGATGAGGACCTGCAATCTTTTTTTTGTGGCCCGGCTTATTTTTCCTGGTTTTGGATGGGTAACCTTGATGGATGGGGAGGCCCGTTGCCACTTAGCTGGATGAAAAGCCATAAGGAGCTTCAGCAAAAAATACTGCAAAGAGAAAGGGCGCTGGGCATGAAGCCAGTATTACAGTCGTTTACCGGGCATGTACCGGCGGCGTTTAAAAAGCACTACCCTCAATCAAAATTAAAACAAACCAACTGGCACAACGGCTTTGCCGATACCTACATACTGGATACAGAAGACCCCCTGTTTGCCGACATTGGCAAAAAGTTTCTGCAAACACAAACACAACTGTATGGCACCGACCACCTGTATTCGGCAGATACGTTTAACGAGAACGAGCCCCCTACAGATGATACAGCCTATTTAGCCGCCCTTAGCAGGCGTGTGTATGAGGCCATGTATAAAGGCGACAGCCTGGGTACCTGGGTAATGCAGGGCTGGCTGTTTTACAGCGACAGAAAGTTTTGGAAAGCGCCCCAGGTAAAGGCCCTGCTGGATGCAGTACCAAATAACCACATGCTGCTGCTTGACCTTGCCACCGAAATTGAACCCGTTTGGAAACGTACCCAGGCTTTTTACGGTAAGCCCTGGGTGTGGAACATGCTTAACAACTTTGGCGGTAATGTTAACCTGTTTGGCCGCATGGATGGAGCCGCCACCGGCCCGGCCAGCGCCCTTAACGATTCGGCAAAGGGCAGGCTTTGCGGTATCGGCCTTACCATGGAAGCCATAGAGCAAAACCCAGTGCTGTACTAGCTGATGATGGATAATACCTGGCGTACCACCCCTATAAACCTTAGTGAGTGGTTGCCCCGCTACATTAACAATCGCTATGGGGCCGTAAATAACCGTATGGTTAATGCCTGGCAAATACTGAAGGCTACCGTTTACAACGGCCAGCTGATAAGGGATGGGGCGGAGGCAATACTTACGGGCAGGCCCACTTTCGACTCAACAACGGTATGGACACGCACGCGGCTTAATTACCCGCCCGGCCAGATGCTGCCTGCATGGGATATTTTTGTGCAACAGGCCGATAGTTTGGGTGGCAGCGATGGCTTTAGGTACGACCTTGTGGATATAACCCGGCAGGTGCTGGCAAACTATGCCCTGCCCCTGCAACAAAAATGGATAGCCGCCTTCCGCGCGAAAGATAACGCCGCCTTTAACCTGTACAGCCACCAATTTTTAACCCTTGCTGCTGATATGGATACGTTACTGGCTACCCGTAAGGACTTTTTGCTGGGCCCCTGGCTGGCCAGCGCACGAAGTTGGGGCTCCACCAGCAGTGAAAAAGCCCTTTACGAGCAAAATGCCCGCGATATTATTACCTTGTGGGGCGGTGCCAACAGCCCCCTGCACGAGTATGCCAACAGGCAGTGGAGCGGTATGATGAACGATTTTTACGGGGCCAGGTGGGCGCAGTTTTTTGCCATGCTTACAAAAGCATTGCAGCAAAACACCCAGCCTGATTTAGCGGCTTTTGAAAAACAAGTACAGCAGTGGGAGTGGCAATGGGTTAACAGCAGCAGGGCTTATCCTGTTAAGCCGGTTGGCAACAGTGTTATTGTGGCAGAAAAAATATATAACAAATACCGTAGCCTGATTGGCAACGCATACCAATAAGCTATTATATGCAGGCAAATACCAAAAATAATACTACTGCAAAAAGCACACGCCTTGTATCGCTGGATGCACTGCGCGGCTTTGATATGTTTTGGATTATGAGCGGCGAACAGATTGTGCACGCACTGGCAAAAACAACCAACTGGCCTTTGTTTGTATGGTTTTCGGGGCAGTTGCACCATACCGTATGGAATGGCATAACCTTTTACGATATGATATTCCCCCTGTTTTTGTTTATAGCAGGGGTATCTACATCATACTCTCTGTCAAAAAAAATGCAGGCCGCTGGTGTTGAAAGTGCAGAAAGCCTGCCCGCCACCGAAAAAAAGAAGATATACATTAACATGCTTAAACGCACTTGTATTTTACTGGTGCTGGGCATGGTGGTAAATGGCCTGCTAAAGTTTAACGGATATCATAACATACGCTTTGCCAGTGTACTGGGCCGTATTGGCCTGGCCTGGTTTTTTGCCGGGCTTATTTATCTTAATTTTTCGGTACGTGGGCAGGTTATGTGGCTGGTACTGCTGTTGCTGGGTTATTGGGCAGCTATGATGCTGATACCGGTGCCAGGCTATGGTGCGGGCGTACTAACTATGGATGGCAGCCTTGAATCGTACATTGACAGGTTGTTGCTGCCAGGCAGGCTGCACGATAAGGTACACGACCCAGAGGGTATTCTCTCCACCATCCCCGCCATTGGCACGGCCCTGCTGGGTGTATTAACCGGCAGCTTTCTTCAAAATACCCGCCTGCGCTTTAGCATGCTGCACAAAGCCTGTTTAATGGCTTTAGCCGGGCTGCTGCTTATTGGTGCGGGCAGTTTGTTTAACCTGGTTTTTCCAATTAACAAACGGTTGTGGAGCAGCTCTTTTGTATTATATGTTGGCGGTTTTAGCCTGGTGTTTTTATCGGTATTTTACCTGGTGATTGATGTATGGGGCTTTAAAAAATGGGCGCAACCTTTTATATGGACGGGTGCCAACTCCATACTTATTTACCTGTGTGCCGAAGGTGCGGTAGATTTTGCCCATACAGCAGGCTTTTTGTTTGGGGGCATTATACAGGCAACCCCTGTAAACTGGCAGCCGGTTTGGCAGGCAATAAGCGTTACAACCCTTCAGCTGGTATTGTTATGCTGGCTTTACCGTAACAAGATATTTTTAAAAATATAAGCCGCGTACAGGCGGTTGTGCAATATAGCAACTATGGTTAGGCAGGCATTGTGCGTGGCTGTTAAACAACAACTGGTTATTGTTTAAAATAAAATATATGCGTTTAATACAAGGCCTCATATTAATTGCAGCATTGTGTACACTGGCATCGTTCAAAAAGCCGCAGGGCAGTGTTTATAATATACGTAGTTACGGTGCCGTTGGCGATGGTAAAACAAACGATGCGCAAGCACTACAAAAAACCATTGATGCATGCAGCGCCGCAGGCGGTGGTACTGTGCTTGTACCCGCTGGCAGCACTTATTTGGCAGGGCCTTTTAACTTTAAACCGCATGTGGAACTGTATGTGGAAACGGGTGCTACCATACTTGCCAGTGCAGATGAAAGCCTGTACACCAAAAGCGCTTTCAGGGAAAACAAAGGAGAAGGCGCTATTTGGATTGGCGGCGAAAACCTTGACGAGGTAAGCATTAACGGCGGCGGTATTATTGACGGCAACGGTATTGCTTTTATGGGTGCCGAACTGGGCGACAGCTATGACCTTAAGCCTTTTAAAATTGTTGACCCCAGGCCGCACCTGCTTACCCTGGTGGGCTGCAGAACGGTACGCATACATAACATAACCATACGCAATGCAGCGTACTGGACGGTACACCTGGCGGGCTGTACCGATGTTGCCATAACCGATGTAACTATACTAAACAGCGTTAAAATACGCAACAGCGATGGTATAGACCTAGACCACAGCAAACAGGTGCGCATAAGCAACTGCTACATTGAGTCGGGCGATGACGCCATTTGCTTTAAAAACAGGCGCGAGTATGCCGAGTTTGGCACCTGCGAAAATATTACCGTAAACAACTGTGTGCTTACTTCAAGCTCGTGCGCGGTAAAAATTGGGTCTGAAAATATGGACAGTATCCGCAATGTTATTATCACCAACTGTATCATCCGCCACAGCAACCGGGGCCTGGGCATACAAAACCGCGATGAGGGCACGGTAAGCGGTATTACCTTCTCTAACATACAAATTGAAACGCATTTGTTTTCGGATGTTTGGTGGGGCAGGGCAGAGCCTATCTCCATCACCGCCTACCGCCGCGCATCGGCCAACAATAAAGATGCTGGCTGGCGCCTGCCTAAAGGCGCAACAGAAGGCAGGGTAGGTAAGGTGTACAATATTTACTTTTACAACATACAGGCCACTGGTGAAAATGGTGTTTACGTAAGCGGCGAAACGCAGGATAAAATATCCAACATTTATTTTAACCAGGTAAACATAACCTTATCCAAAACCACAGCCTTAACAGGCGGCACTTACGACCGGCGGCCCTGCAATGCCACCGGTATTGTACAGGCCAGCACCTGCGGCTTTTACATTGATACCGCTGGCAACATTGCTTTAAATGGCTGCACGGTACAATGGACGGGCCAGTTGCCAGCTTACTTTGCCAAACCCATTTATAAAAACAATACCGCCAGCCTTACATTAGTAAATTTTACCGGTAAAGATGCCAATGGTAAGGGGAAGTAACAGGTAGCAAATACAATGGGTTTAAAACCAAAGCCAGCCTCTCGCCGCTGGGCTTTCAGCATTCGTTTAGTTAACTTTTGATTTATCTGCAAAAAAAACAGGCGGCGCCTGGCTCTTTAAAAGTAGCCGACTCCGCCTATTTTTACTGTATGCTATTTATTCTTTAACTCATTTCGTTTAATAGCGCCTCTATAGTATCACCAGCATCCATTCAACTGGTTGTTATAAAAGTTCTACTTGCTCCAGTTAATTTCTGCTGATTTTACATCCCTTGAGTTGGAACCGATGCGCACAAAAAACTGGCCTGCTTCCCAATCGTATTTAAGGTTGCTGTTGTAAAATTTAAGCTCGTTGGTGGTTATGGTAAAGGTAACCTCCTTGCTTTCACCTGGCTGAAGGGTTACTTTTTTAAACCCTTTCAAATCTTCTACTGAGCGTGTAACACTTGCAACGGGGTCGCTTATGTATAACTGCACGGTTTCCTCCCCGGCAAACTTGCCTGTATTGGTTACCGTAACGGTGGCTGTAGTGTTTCGTTGCCTTTAAGCGCTGTTTTGCTAAGCTTAACATCGCCATAGCTAAAGCTGGTATAACTTAACCCATACCCAAATGGGTATAAAGGCTCGTTAGGTACATCAAGGTAATCAGATTTGAATTTGGCAAAGTCCTCACCGTTATAGGGGCGGCCAGTGTTTTTGTGGTTATAGTACACGGGTATTTGCCCAACATTGCGGGGGAAGGATGCGGTAATTTTACCAGATGGGTTATAGCCGCCAAACAGCACATCGGCAATAGCATTACCGGCTTCTGTACCTGCAAACCATACATCCAGTATGGCAGGCACATGGTCGTTTTCCCAGTTTAGGGTAAGCGGGCGGCCATTAAATAATACCAGTACAACCGGCTTGCCAGTTTGAACCAGTGCCTTTAATAAATTTTCCTGGCTTTCGGGTATGCTTATATCGCTGCGGCTGGCGGCTTCGCCGGTCATATCGGCGGCTTCGCCAAGGGCGGCAACAATAACATCAGCTTTGGCTGCGGTAGCCACCGCTTCACTCAGCAGGTCGGCGGGCGATTTTGCATCGGTTTCAATCTCCGGGCCAAAAACATTTGTTCTTTTCACCAGAAATGGGTCGTCAGATAAGTTGGCCCCTTTTGCATAAACAATATTAGCACTGCTGCCTGCTGCATTTTTAAGCCCTTCCAACAAGCTTACTGATTTTGTGTAATCACCACTAACACTCCAGGTACCCAGCATGTTGCGTTTGCTATCGGCCAGCGGACCTACAAGGGCAATAGTACCTGATTTTTGCAGTGGCAGTGTTTGTTTATCGTTTT
>CAZRDD010000238.1:0-7825 GCA_964598675.1 uncultured Parafilimonas sp. | reverse complement strand
GTTCAAGAGTATGATGCCTAATAATGATGGTATTGATGGTGTTCAGGCTGCGGAGAGCAAGAGCTTTTTTATATAAGGAACAAGCAGGTTGTTTATTTTAAATGCCCGCACACATTCTTTAGTGTATTCTGTACCAGTAAGTGTTAAAAGTGTAGCCCTTTCTAATAACATGGCTTACCTGGCCAGCCCTGGTGCACTGGTATTAAAAAGTTTTGCAGAGATGAAGCTAAGCTTGCCAGTCAATAAAAACGAACCACCTTTTAAAATTGCCGATTCTCTTTTGATTAAATCAAATAATGAAATTTCCCTGAAAAAGAAATTGCGAAGCCGTGCGGTACTTTTTGATGCTTTTACAGGCAGCCTGCTAATTGCTTTTAGCGATGGGCTGCAACGGTTAAAAAATAATAAACTTGACTATATAACCTACAATAAACTGCCTCTATATACATCCTCTTTGGCCCAGTATAAAAACAGAGTGTATGCAGCTACTTTCAATAATGGCTTATTTATGGTTAACGGCAATGACGTAAAAAAAATAGAAGATAATGCCAAACAGCCACTAAATACGATTGTGCGGTTAAAATTATGCAAAAAGCACTTATGGATTTTTGGTCCCAACCGGGTGATGGTGCTTGATGTTGAAACGAACCGCTTTGTAGAAAATATGTACCCCTTTCCCGTGGATGTAACAGAAATTAGTGATGTGGAAGAAGATGAAGACAATATTTACCTGTGTACACGCAAGGGACTATATACAATGTCAATATCAGCCAATTCTGAAGTTGCACGGGAAAACCCATCGTTGCTGTATATGTTGGTTAACAATATTGATACCGTTTTTAAAAGCAGGGTATCGTTAGCCGATAATAACAATAATGTATTATTCAGAATGGCGATACCCGTATATGAAGGTGCAGAAAGGGTTTATTTTAAATATGGCTTGGTAAATAATGATGTCGATAGTCTGTCAGAAAGTGAGGCGCATTGGTATTACACACAAGATGCGCAAAGGGATATTCAATTTAATGCGCTTAGGCCTGGTAATTATACACTTGAAATTATAACTGTAAAAGATGCCGAAGTTATAAGCAATAAACCACTTGTGTATCATTTTTCCATAGCACCCCCCTGGTATAATACCTGGTGGTTTTATTTGGCAGTACTGTTGTTTGTAATATCATTAAGTGTTGGTGTATATCAATACCGGCTTTATCAGCACTTAAAAATGGAAGGGATGCGCCGAAAGATATCGAACAACCTTCACGATGACATAGGATCGACCCTAAGCAGTATAAATATTTACAGCCAGCTTGCAAAAAGCGATCTCGGTAACGAAGGCTATATAGATACAATACAAAGCAACACTGTTAGTATAATAAACAGCCTTGATGACCTTGTTTGGAACATAAACCCTAAAAATGATATTTTGTCGCAATTAGTAAGCCGTATGAGGTTGACAGCAATACCGTTGTTGCAGGATAAGGGAATTGAATGCTTGTTTCAAACAAAGTTGCAGGAAGAAGGGTATATTATGTTTCCCGAAATACGCACTAATATTTTTTTACTTTTTAAGGAGATAATTAACAATGTTGTTAAACATGCTGCATGTACCCAATGTGTTGTAAATATTGTGCAAAAGGGCAAATCTTTTCACCTTAATGTAAAAGACAATGGAAAAGGGTTTGATGTAAAGTCTACAAATCAACATAGAAATGGTATGCGCATTATGGCGGAAAGGGTAAAGGAGCTAAAAGGTAACCTTAAAATAAACAGCCAGCCGGGAAAGGGTACTGAAATCAGCATTGAATGTAGTATCTAAATCATTTTGTGCATGAAGTATTTATGTATTGCAATTATTTTATTATTGTCTGGCCTGAGTGGCGATTCTCAACAGTTACAACAGGTGGCTCATTGCCCGTCTAATGAGGTGTATGACATGATGCTGGATAAAAAAGGGTTTATTTGGATAGCACACAATTTGGGGGTAAGCCGGTACGATGGCATAAGCTTTACAAGCTTTTCCAACCCGGAGGAAACCTCTATCAGTATGACAGATTTGGTTGAAGACCGCTTTGGCCGTATATGGTGCCACAATTTTAACGGCCAGGTGTTTTACATTGAGCGTGATAAAATGTACAGCTTAAAGGGGTATGACTTAAAGAAGGAGGTGGTTTTTCCAAGGATGATACTTTTAGGAGATGAGATGGTGGTGAGCAGTATTGCCGGGCTTTTTATTTGCAACACAGCTACTATGCAGAGTAGATATGTAACGTTGAAGGAAAGGAGTAAAACACTTTTTACCGGCATTGTTTCTGTATGTGCTTTAAAGGATGAAGTATTGGCTTACGGGCCAAATGAATGGTATTTATATAAGCCTGGAGGAAGTTTGCTGCGTTTGAATAGTAATTTAAAGTTTAAAGGAAAACTGGCGCAGTGGAAAAACCTTCACCCATGTACAATAGGAGATACCGCATTTTTAACCGATAAAGTTGGAGATAGTTTACACGGGGTGGGTATTAAAAATGGTGAGGTAGTAGCCTGGTTTAAAAAGCGCATGCCAGGCAGGGTATTAACAATAAGTATAAACGAAAACGCGGTTTTGGTTAATACCCAAAAACTTAGCTTTGGTTTGTATGATACAGATACCTTAAAGGGATATGCGTGTACTGATATGATATACGATAGGCAGGGTAATGCCTGGTACAGCAGTTTAACGGCGGGCTTGCTGGTTGCTTACAAGGCCAGAAACTGGCACATGGTTGAAAATTTAGAGCTAACTGGCAAAGAAGCATCTTTCGACTTTATTAAAAAAACTGGCAATTGGTATTTTCTTGGTAATAAGCAAGGTAAGGTATTTATTACTTCCAATATTGCAAACGGTAAGGCGGAGGCATTAAATACGTTGCTGCCCAACGCGGAGACCATCGATGGAGTGCAAGCAGCAGACAGTAATAATTTTTTTGTTCAAGGCACTTCAAATTTATACATATTGAATATACCTGACCGGTCAATAGTCTTTTCAGGATCGGGGAATATAAAAGATATAACAACTAATAATCAGACAGCTTATTTAGCAAACTCAAGCTCGTTATATATAAGAAGCTTTGCTGAAATGAAGTTGAAAATTGCATCCTCAAAAAACGATCAACAATTTAATATCGCCGATTCTCTATTGAGTAAATCAAATAATGATGTTTTTTTGAAAAAGCAATTACGTACCCGGGCCGTACTTTTCGATGCTTCTACCAATAGCCTGCTAATTGCGTTTAGTGATGGGCTGCAAAGGCTACAAAATAGCAAGTTGAGTTATATTACGTATGGAAATCTGCCTTTGTATGTTTCATCAATTGCGCAGTATAAAAATAAAGTGTATGCGGCTACATTTAATAACGGCCTATTCCTGCTTGACGGAAATAATGTAAAAAAAATAGAAGATAATTCCCGGCAGCCTCTAAATACCATTGTAAGGGTTAAATTATGCAATAAACACCTATGGATTTTTGGCCCCAACCGGCTGATAGTGCTTGATTTGGAAAATGAACGTTTTGTGGAGAATATGTATCCATTTCCTGTAGATGTAGCTGAAATTACCGATGTTGAAGAGGATGATAATAACGTTTACCTCTCCTCGCACCTGGGCCTGTACACGATGCCACTTTCCGTTAACACAGACATCGCCAGGGAAGACCCTACGTTGCTATACGTATTGGTTAATAACACGGATAGTGTTTTTAAAGACAGGGTGTCTTTATCCAGCAATAAAAATAACTTATTGTTTAGAATGGCCATACCTGTGTATGAAGGTGCAGACAGGGTTAATTTTAAATACCGCTTATTAAACGGCGATGTAGAAAATGTGCCAGATGATGATGCCCAGTGGTACTATACGCAGGATGCGCAAAGGGATATTCAATTTAATGCCCTGAAGCCTGGCAGTTATACGCTGGAGGTAATTGCTGAAAAAGATGCAGAAATTATAAGCACTAAGCCGTTGATATATCATTTTGCTATATCGCCCCCCTGGTACAATACCTGGTGGTTTTATTTGGCGGTGCTGTTGCTTGTAATATCGTTAAGTTTTGGCATGTATCAATACCGGCTTTACCAGCACCTTAAAATGGAACGTATGCGCCGGAAAATTTCAAATAACCTGCACGATGATATTGGCTCAACCTTGAGCAGTATTAACGTATACGGCCAGCTTTTGCGGGAAGACCAGGCTAACGGTGCTTATATTAACAGCATACAAACCAACACTGTAAGTATTATTAACAGCCTTGATGACCTTGTTTGGAATATTAACCCCAAAAATGATATTTTATCGCAATTGGTTAGCCGGATGGAGTTGATAGCTGTGCCGCTTTTACAGAGTAAAGGGGTGGAATGCCTGTTTCAAACAAAGCTACAGGATGAAGGGTATGTTATGTTTCCCGAAATACGTACCAATATCTTTCTGCTGTTTAAAGAAATAATTAATAATGTAGTAAAACATTCAGCTTGCACCAAATGCACTGTAAACATCGTTCAAAAAAGTAAATCGTTTCACCTTAGTGTAAAGGATAATGGAAAAGGGTTTAATGTTAAATCAGCCAATCAGCACAGAAACGGCATGCGTATTATGACCGAAAGAGTAAAGGAGCTAAAAGGCCACCTTGAAATAAACAGCCAGCCTGGAGGGGGAACAGAAATTACAATTGACTGTCATCTTGTATAAATAAATTAAAAACCCGCACTTTTACAGGATGCGGGTTTTTATAAAACATTGACTATTGTTTACTAACTGTTTAGCATTAAAGGCATTACCAGCATTAACAACTCTTCGCCGTCTTGCTGCTCTGTAGGTTTTATAATGCCTGCCTTAGTAGGGGTAGATAGTTCCATTTTAACCTCATCAGTATCCGATGCATTAAGCATTTCAATTAAAAACTTCGCATTAAAGGCAATCTGCAGGTCTTCACCGTCGTATTGGCAATTCATTCTTTCCGTACCTTCAAAACTAAAATCAATATCCTGTGCTGCAAGTTGTAGCTCGCTGCCGGTAATTGTTAAGGCTACCTGGTTGGTGCTTTTATTACTAAAAATGCTAACACGGCGCAATGCACTCTGAAAATAATTTTTGTTTACAACCAGTTTGTATGGGTTATCAACGGGTATAACTACTTTATAATCAGGAAAACGTGCATCAATCAGGCGGCAAATAAGCTTGGTTGAGCCGTGAGTTATAAAAAGGTGGTTAGCGTTGTAGCTAATGGTTATTTCATCATTGTTAGCAGGCAGGGCATTTTTTAGCAGCGTTAAAGGCTTTTTAGGCACAATAAAGCTGTCTGTTTTAGGGCAGCTAATATCGGTACGCTTATATCTTACAAGCCTGTGAGCATCAGTAGCTACAAGTTGCAGGCTATCCTTGGTTAATTCAAAAAATACGCCTGTCATAGCCGGGCGTAGATCGTCGTTGCTAACGGCAAAAAGCGTTTTATTAATACCTGTAACCAGTGCATCACTGGTAGCAGTAAAGGTGTTGGTATCATCGGCTACGGGTTCTTTAGGAAAATTGTCAGGGTTTTCGCCCATTACCTTGTATTTACCATTATCGCTGGTAATTTCAACACCGTAATTTTTGTCTATATTAAAAGTAAGTGGCTGGTCCGATGTGTTTTTTAGCGCATCCAGCAAAATTTTGGCCGGTATGCAAACCCTGCCATCGTCCTTGCTTTCAACGTCCATGTTAATTTCCATAACCGTTTCAAGGTCGGTGGCAACCACGCTCAATTTCTTATCACGTATATCAAACAAAAAATCTTCCAGTATAGGTAACACAGTATTGGCGTTAATAACGCCGCTTATTTGCTGCAGGTGCTTTAGCAATGCTGATGAAGAAACTATAAATTTCATACAATAAACTTAAATTATATGTTGGGCAACAAACCTACTGTAAAATGTTAATATTCCACAATCGGGTTTTCATGTGCGGTAGTATTAATGGCAAAATGTGCATTAATTGTGCAGGAAAATGCTATTCTGCTGGTATGGATGAAAGTATTTGGCGAAATTTTTCCCTCAAAACGGGTTTTACAATGTATCCCTTCACGGTATCATACTGGCGCGATTTACTTACGTCAATTTCATCAACCGAGGAGCTTACTACATATATAGTAACCGGTTTTGCAAGGTTGGGCTTTATTGAAGTATAGGCATCCAAAAACTCCCAGCCGTTCATAATGGGCATGTTCACGTCTAAAAATATAACATCAGGCAAGTTCCCGTTATCAAAACTGTTGGTGCGTAAATAATTAATGGCTTCCTCCCCGTTAGAATACACAGCTATATTCTCAGCAAAACCAGTAGCTTCAATGGTTTTGCGCGCCGCAAATTGGTAAATGCGGTCATCATCAACTAAAAGAATGCGTAATTTAGCCTGTTGCATAGTGTACGAGTTGACAAAGGTAAAGTTTTTAGGTTAACAACGTTTCTTAAAAGTAGGTTATAAAGTTAAGCGAATAAATTATTAATATGGCTGCTGTTATTAAAGACCCGTTAGAAAAGATTAAACATTTTTGCGCTTACCAGGAAAGGAGCCATTTTGAAGTAAAACAAAAATTGTATAGCCTGGGGTTGTATTCCAATAAGGTAGAGGCGTTGCTGGCAACACTTATTGAAGAAAATTACCTTAACGAGGAGCGGTTTGCAGTGAGTTTTGCACGGGGAAAATTTCGTTTGAAAAGATGGGGCCGAATAAAGATAAAATATGAGCTTAAAGCCAAAAAGGTTAGCGAATATAATATTAAAAATGCCTTAAAGGAGATTGAGGAAGGCGAATATATTGCGACCCTGCAACAGTTGGCTGAGAAAAAATGGTTAGCCCTTGAAGCTGAAAATGCGCTAACCCGGCAAGCTAAAACTTTGCAATATTTGTTACAGAGGGGCTTTGAAATGCCACTTGCGCAACAGGCTGTTAAAGCCGTGGCAGGCAAATAGTAAGCAGGTGTACCTCAATCAGGCTCGTCAATACAACTTTTAAATAATTGATAATCAAATTATTGGCTTTAAAGTAGGCTGTTGTAACGTTATGGGCAGCCTATACTGGCTACATTTTATTTCTGCTGTCATCGGCAACATCAATGTTGGCTGTATTACTTGTAATAAATTTATTTAAACGAAAGTTTAGGCTAAGCAACAAAAAGCGCGATAGCACGGTAGCCCTTGTATCCTGTATATAATTGTCGTTTGTGCTGCGCCAGATGCTTACGTTCTGGTTTAAAAGGTCGTAGGCTTTCAGCTTTAGCCAAATGGTTTTTTTACTGCCAAAATATTGTACAATATCTGCATTAAGCATATTAACCGATGTGTTAAAGCCTGCCGATTGCCCGGTGGTTTGCCTGTAATCGTACTCAATATTTATTTCAGTGGTTTTAGTAGGGGCAATAGTAACATCGGGGTTTACATCCAGGTAGTACGATGTATTGTTGAGACTGGTTTGCAGGCTGTATTCGCTGGTTTGCCTGCTTAGGCTAACGCCGGTGTGCATGTCAATCCATTTGGGTGAATCGTATGTAAGGCCCAGGTATACTTTGGCATAGCTGGTAAGGTTCACGTTTTCCTCGCCATTTAGCAAATTAATATTACGGTTGCCCCAGGCATTTACGTTAACGTTCCATTTTATTTTATCCTTACCAAAATATATTGGGCTAAAATAGCTTAGCCAGGCGTTCCAGTTGTAAGCCCCATCAGTATTTATGGGCTGGGTGGTTTGGCTGCCGGTAACACTGTTAAAAGTGGTACTGTTGGTAATATTATTGGTAATGGCGGAAAAGCCTGCATTACTGTT
>CAZRDD010000237.1:0-7841 GCA_964598675.1 uncultured Parafilimonas sp. | reverse complement strand
AAGGCCAACCACCAAATGCCCTTGTAAAATTGCCCTTACCATCGTTAATATACAACCGCGTAAGCAGATTTTCCGACCCCAGTTTTTGCTGGTTACCCCCAGAGGCTACCACCAGGTCAAGATCGCCATCATTATCCGCATCAAAAAACTCAGCGCCTATATCTTCGTTATCCTTGTCGTGTGCAAATACAAACTGCGTTTTTTGAACAAAGCTGCCATCGGCTTGCTGCAAAAAAAGCTTGGCGGTATCGTTTGTGGCACCGCCCATAAAAAAATCCTCCAGGCCATCGGCATTTACATCACCTATGGCAAGTTTGGGGCCCTCAGTAGAAAGCATTTTGGGTATCAGCCTGTCTGCATCAAAATCAATAAAATAATTTTCTTTGTGATAAATATCTCCTTTAAGCGTTTTGGCGGTGATGTTGTTATAAAGTACTTGCGCATTATTGTTTCTGGGTTGAAAATTGCGGCTGGCATCGGCCTGCTTTAACGTGTAAACGGTATCTGTTTTAAGGTTATGCAAAACCTGCTCCTTTAAATTGGGCCAGCGTATAACCAGGCTGTCAATTACAGCAACACTGCCCGTTCCAAAATTAAGTACGGGTTCAACGCTGCTTTCAAAACCACGGGTGGGCATTTGTTCCTGCACCTGTTCCTCCCCTTTTGCATAAATAGTAACCCTTGCGCCTACGCCTAATGTATTGGGCGTATTACCTGCCAGCTTTATTTTAATATAGTTTTTATGATATTTTTCTGAGGCCAGGTTCCTGTATACAAAAGCCTCCATATTTTCATTATTCACCACCAGGTCAAGGTCGCCATCACCATCAAGGTCGCCATAAGCGGCACCATTGCTAAAACTTGGGGTAGCAAGGCCCAATTGCACGGTAGCATTTTTAAAGGTGAGGTTATGCTGGTTGAGAAAGCCGTAATTGGCAATGGGTGTTGAGGGCATTTTATCGAGCATGGATTTAATATCAAACCCACCCTGCCTTACCTGGTTAAGCACTTCCTCGCTGCTGAAAAAATCAAGAAAATCCTGGTTGGTTAAGTCTTTCGAAATGCCGTTGCAAACCATCAGGTCTTTCCATCCATCGTTATCAAAATCAAAACTAAGGGCACCCCAACTCCAGTCGGTTGCTTCTATGCCAGCATACTGTGCAATTTCGCTAAAGGTACCATCGCCGTTATTTAGTTGCAGGCAGTTGCTGGTAAACTGGTGATGAAAATCGTTTTTAAGCTTTGCATTATACACATCGTAGTCATCAAACTTGGTAGTTGTTTTAAGCCGGAAGTCGCTTTCGGGCAGCATATCGGTTGTAAACACATCCAGCTTGCCATCGTTGTTAACATCAGCCATATCCGACCCCATGGAGGACAGGCTCATGTGGCCCAGTGCATCATCGCTCACCTCTTTAAATGTTCCATTGTGCTGGTTTATGTAAACATAGTCGTGTTCAAAAAAATCGTTGGATACGTACATATCTTCCCACCCATCATTATTCAAATCGCCTACTGTTATACCCAGGCCAAAACCTATTTCGCTGCCATAAATGCCTGCCTGCTCACTAACATCGGTAAACTTACCATTATCGTTACGGTAAAGGCGGTGCCCGCCCTTTAAATCCCTAACTGTTCTTATGTTGCGGTTATAGCCAAAACTTTCAATTGGCCGGTAACTGTTGTTTAAAACAAAACAGTCAAGGTCGCCATCGTGGTCGTAATCAAAAAAAGCAACATGGGTGGTAAGGCCCTTATCATCCAGCCCGTACTGGTGGGCTTCTTCTTTAAAGGTTCCGTCCTTTTGGTTTATGTACAATTCATTGGCCCTGTCATCACCATTAATATCGCCACTGTTGCAAATGTAAATATCCAGCCAGCCATCGCCATTTATGTCAACCATGGCAACGCCGGTGTGCCATTTATGTATTCCTTTAACACCTGCTTTCTCGGTAACATCTTCAAACTTCCAGCCGCCTTTATTAATAAAAAGCTTGTTGTTGCCCTGGTTGGCTGTAAAAAACACATCTGGTTTACCATCGTTATTTATATCACCAATAGCCACGCCACCGCCATTATAAAAGTTGCGGTATTTAAATACATTAAACTCCTTCGTATCCTCCACTTTATTGTTAAAACTAATACCCGTGGCATCTGATGACTGCAATTGAAACAGGGCATCTGTTTTTTTTGTTTGCTGCACAGCATCGCTGCACCCAGCCAGCAAAGCGAAAAAAGCAATCAACACCAAAAAATGCAATGGTCGAATTTTCATATAATGATTAACTACTGAAATTATACAGGAAAGCTACTAACAAAACAGGAGCAGTAATTTTTAAAATACTGCTCCTGTTACGAAAGTATGATATGTAATCCTTAAAACAATCCCTTTAACCGATATTAATATCCGGGATTCTGTTTAAGGTTGGGATTTGAAGAAAGTTCAGGTGCCGGTATAGGGAACAACTGTGTGTGTGTATCAGCATCTGCGGCTTTTGCAGGGTTTCTTGCATTACCAAAAGTACCAAAACGGATGGCATCCTGCCTGCTCCAGCCTTCCCATGCAAATTCTCTCTGGCGCTCAGCGTAAAGGTTAGACAGGGTTAAATCAGCTACTGTCCAGCTATGGCTGGTATTGCCATAAGCACGTTCGCGAATTTTGTTCACCAAATCTAAAGCATCAGTTACAGCACCAGAACGCACTTCAGCTTCAACTTTAACCATGTACGCATCAGCAAGGCGGAAGAGTACCATATCGTTACTCTGACCACCAGAGGTACCTCCTTCAGGATGGTATTTAACATTTCTTGCACCAGCCAGGCGGAACTCAGGAGATGGGTCGCTGATAGCATGTACTACCGGGTTAAACACCAATGGCAAAGATGTTTGTGCATCTTTTAAAGCTGTACCGTCTGAACCATATTGCTGGCCCACCAAAAACTGTGTTTTGCGGTTGTCTGCATCATCAAACTGGCTCAGGTAATCGGCAGTGCTGCAGAAACCATTCCAGGGGCTGCCTGTAAGGTTAAAAGTGGCTTGTGACTGGTAGTGCAGGGTTTGCATTTCCCAGTTATTGCCGCCTATGTAGGTTTTATCAAAAGGCACCACAAAAATATTCTCGCTTGAGCCCTGATTATTTACCGCAAAATTGTCAAAATAATTGCCGGTTAGTGAGTATTTGCCAGATTTTATTACAGCATCGGCCTCTGTTATTGCATTAGCCCACTGTGCTGTGCCGGTGTATACCTGTGCGTTAAGGTATAGTTTTGCCAGTATCATGTGTGCAGCCCACTGTGTAAGGCGGCCATAAGTAGTTGCATCGTTATTTGCAGGCAGTAAAGACAGGTTCTCTTTTACCTCTTTCTCAACAAATGCATATACTTCAGCGCGGGATGAGTTTGTTACTTTGCTTGGGTCAGTATTAAAATCTGTTACCAGCGGTACATTACCAAACATATCAAGGGCAAGGTAATAATAGTAAGCCCTCAGCACTTTAAGCTCTGCATTAATGGCATCAATGTTTGATGGTTTCTGTGGCAGGGCATTAACCACGCTAAGGGTAAAGTTAGCTTTACCAATACCGTTGAAAATGTCGCTCCATGCACCATCAATAGGCCCCAGGTCGGGTTTCCAGGTATGCAGCCACAATGCCTGCCAGTTACCGTTATCGTACCAGTCGTTACCACGTGTTGGTACAATTATTTCGCCACCAGACAACTCGTTAAGCTGGTCAACATTACCATCGGGTATGTTGGTAAGCGCCTGGTAAGCTGGTGCAATACCAGCGGCTATCTGGTCAGATGTTTTCCAGAAGTTCTGGTCTGTTGCAGGTGTATAAATTTTCTGATCGAGCTTTGTACACGAAACCCCTATGCTGCCGACCAGCACTACAGAAGCAAAACCAAGAAATATATTTTTAGTTCTCATGATAGTTTTATTTGAAGTTATTTACGATTACTACTTTACTTAGGTTTAAAAATTACTGGAATGATACATTCACACCAAGTGAGAATGAACGTGTTCTGGGATAGAAAGCAGCACCGTAATAAGTTACATCAAGGTAAGCCTGGTTAGGGCCAGTGTTTGATGTTTGAATTTCTGGGTCAAGCCCTTTGTATGGTGTAATTACAAAAAGGTTGTTTGCTGCAAAATAAACACCAAGGTTCTGGATGCCTTTAATGTGGTTAAAGGTGTAACCAATCTTAGCATTATCAAGCCTTAAATAAGAGGCTTTCTGCAACCAGAGGTCAGATACAGTAGCTGCATCTTTAATACCATTGGTTAAAGCTTCTTTGGTTACGTTGTTACCTGGCAACCTGTTTATGTTGTCAAAGTTCAAGCGGGTGTTGTTGAATATTTTTTGACCGTGTACCCCCCTAAGGAAGAAGCTAAAGCTCCAGTTTTTGTATGTAAATGAGTTGGTTAAACCATAAGTAAAGTCTGGGCTTGGGTCAATGTAGTATTTAGATACATTGGCACTGCTGGCAAGCACTGCTTTACCGTTAGAATCCAATAGTTGGTTACCGCTTTTATCTATACCCAGGTAATGTGGCAAATAAAACTCATAAGGGGTATAACCAGGTTTAAGATAAGTAATAGGATAAGAACTTAAACCACGGCCAACTGCAGTTGCACCTGGTATTTGGTCTGTTTGCAGTTTATAACCCCTGTAAGTACCTGATAAACTTTCAACCCTTGTTTGTATAAAAGTTATCTGGCCATTTGCAGTCCAGGTAAAGTCTCTCTTTTTAACCACTTGTGCTGTTAAAGCAACTTCAAAACCTTTATTGCTTAAATCGCCTACGTTAGCCAAAATAGTATTTACAAAGAATGGAGGTGTAGGTACAGAATAATAGTACAGCAGGTTTTGTGTTTTATCGTTAAAGTAGTTGATATCACCACTAATCCTGTTGTTTAAAATAGAGAAGTCTAAACCAATGTTACGGCCATGCCTTTCTTCCCATTTAAGGTCGGGGTTGGCATTCTGCGTAATACTGTAAGCCTGTGGGTAAATACCTAAAGCTGCATTATAGTAACGGCCGATAGGGTTGTACAAAGTAAGTGTAGCATAAGGGTCAATGGCATCTGAGTTACCAGTAACACCATAACCAACCCTCAATTTCAACTCATTAAGCCATGATACTCCTTTCAGGAAATTTTCCTGGCTAAGGCGCCATGCAAAGTCGAATGAAGGGAAATTACCCCAACGGTTGTTTACACCAAACTTAGAAGAACCGTCCCTTCTTATTGTAGCAGTTACATAGTATTTACTGTTGTAGTTATAAGCCACCCTGCCTAAGAAAGAGATAAGATTATATTCGTTTTTGTAACTGCTTGCGCTAACTTTTGTAGGGTCAATAGCGCTGCTGAAGTTATTGTCCTGGCTTTCAGGCACAAGAAAGTTTGAGCCAGATGCACCCAGGCTGTTGTAAGTAAAATCGTTATACTCATAAACGCCGGTAAACGCAATGTTATGTTTACCAAATTCATGAATATAATTGATGTGGAAATCGCCTTTCTTAGAGTCCAGGTTAGAATTTACATCATTGGCGTTGTTGTAGTTACCCTCGCCAGGGAAAGTTGGTTGAAAGAAGTGTGTTTGGTTGTTGAAGTGTGAGATAGAACCCAACACACCAAACTTAAGGCCTTTTATTAATTCATAATCAACCCTGCCTGATAAAAGGCTTAAGTATTCGTAACCTTTATTGTACTCCTGGTTAATATGCTCAACAGTGTTATACTGCTCAAAGTCAGTAAAAGTATAGTACGAGCCATCGGCGTTATAAACTGGGTAAACCGGTGGTGTATTAAATACCTTGCTTATGTTGGCATAGTTTGTAAGGTCTTTGTTAAGGGTAGTGGAAACAATACCCAGCTGAATTTCCAGCTTGTCGTCAAGCGCTTTTTGTTGCGCATTAAAACGCAGGCCGTAACCATTTTTGCCAGATTTCAGGATAATCCCCTGCTGGTCAAGATAGTTTACTGAACCGCGGTAGCTAAAGCCTTTTGAACCGCCCGAAACTGCTATCGTGTGGTTGTGAGCATAGGCGGTGCGCGAAATAGCATCCTGCCAATCAGTATTAGCACCTTTATCAATAGCAGCACCATTTGCACCGGTGGCAGCTCTCCATTCGCTTGCGCTTAGGATATCATATTTTTTTGCCTGTTTGTCCATCCCTACATAACCGGTGTACTCAACTTTGGCCTGGCCACTCTGGCCTTTTTTGGTGTTAACTATAATAACACCATTTGCACCACGCGAACCATAAACAGCAGAGGCAGAGGCATCCTTTAGCACGTCGTAAGATGCAATGTCGTTTGCAGGAATGTTGTTGAGTTGATTGGCATCATCCAGCGGTATACCATCCAATACTATCAGGGGGTTTTGACCACCAGTAAGAGATGTTTGGCCCCTGAGGCGGATAAGTGGTGCCTGGTTAGGGTCGCCACCTGGTACTGTAATTACCAGGCCAGATACTTTACCCTGAATTTGCTGAATTGGGTTTGTTACAATACCCTGATTAAAATCTTTGGATGTAACGTTAGCAACGGCCCCGGTTAAGTCCTTTTTACGGGAGGTACCGTAACCAACCACTACTACATCACTCAGGGTTTGGTTTTGAGGAACCAGTGTAACAGCAATAACTGAAGAGGTAGCCACGCTTACCTCCTGTGGGGCAAAACCAACATAACTGATTACCAGTGTACTAACACCAGAAGGAACCATTAACTTAAAGCTGCCATCCGCATCGGTTGAGGTACCTGTTTTTGTACCCTTGGCCAATACTGATGCACCTACAACGGCAGCACCTTTGTCGTCAATAACCTTACCTGTAATTGTTTTGGATTGTGCCCATGATTGTTGCAACAGCAACACGAACATTGAACATAAGAGCAATGCCCTTAGCAAGCGAGTTTTAGTCATAATAACAAGCAGTTTAGTTTGTAAAAATAGGTAATCTGTGTAATTTGTACACAATGTTTGTTTTGAGAGTTAAAAATTTAATTTAATCTTAATTTATCAAATACCGACTCAATTTTAACCAAAATGACCAAAAAAGACATTTAAAATAAGGAATGTCCTCAATTTTTTAAAAAAAGAACATTCCTCAAGACTGCCAATGTATAAACAACCTATGATCCGAAAACCCATATTTAAATTCTTTTTTTGGGGGTGTTTGCAAACAATAGTTATCCAAAATACATTTACCCCCTTGCATTAATGGTGCAAGCCGTTTAACAAGCGATAATGTAAAATTCACATTTCCTTATGAAACTAACTTCATCTATATTTTCTTTTTCTTCAACTTCATTAAGATAATTAGCATAACTTAGAGTATTGCTTGCAAACACAATGAAAGTTGAATTTGAAATAGTACACCCCGACGAAGGAAGTTCCTTCAGGCTGCTACACCAAAAAGTTAGTTCTGACTCATACGCATGGGAATACCATTATCACCCGGAATATGAAATAGTTTGTGTACCCAATGGAGATGGTACACGGCATGTTGGCAACCATTTTTGCACCTACGAGAATGGTGACCTTGTTTTTATTGGCCCCAACTTGCCGCATGCTGGTTTTGGCCTTAATGCACATGCTGTACACGAGGAAGTTGTAGTACAGATAAAACAGGATATTTTAGCAAAATCGCTGCTTTATCTGCCGGAAATGACTTCGATTAACAATCTGCTGGAAAAAGCGAGGTGTGGCATGGCATTTACGGGCATGGCTAAAGAGGTTGCCACTAAAAGACTGCTGGAATTATCGAAACTATCTCTTTTTGACCGGTTTGTTGAAGTAGCCAGTATTTTACATTATTTGGCGGGTACTACCGAGTACG
>CAZRDD010000236.1:0-7844 GCA_964598675.1 uncultured Parafilimonas sp. | reverse complement strand
TTTTTCGGGGTAAAATTTTAAACCCCTTTTAATTCGTATGTAACAAATAGGTAGTACCTTTAATATATCCAATTAATCCAATTTCCATGCAAAAACTACATCAAATCGTCATCATTGACGATGACGAACTATCCGGCGTAATAAATGAGCTTCTTATTAGAAAGTACGACTGTGCGGAAAAAATAATTGTATTTGACGACCCGCATGATGCGGTTGACTATTTCGCTTCTCTCAAAAGTAAATCGCTTGCAGAAGATGTTAGGTTTCCTGAGTTGGTACTAACAGATTTCAACATGCCCGGTATGAACGGGTTTGAAGTTATACAAAGCATCCGTAACCTCAATTTGCCGCAGGAAGTGCAGTATTGTATACTGTCGGCATCTATTGACAGGATGGAGCAGCCTGTTTTACAAAAACACCATGTGTTAAAACAGCTGATTAAGCCTCTTGAAAAAAGAGAGTTTATGGAGGTGCTTAAAGTACTTACAGGAGCCGTTGCATATACCTAACACTAAGGGATGATGTATCTCAAAACCCGTAAAGTTTTGCTGAGAAACCGGTTGCAATAACCATTTTTGTAACAGGCATACGGCAGCTTTACGGGTTTAACATAGAAGTTACTGCATTTCGGAAAGTATTTGCTGCCCTTCGGCCTTTATGGCAACATCGTTTGGTGTGCGGGTGGGCAATTTAACCAGTTTATTAAGCACTTCAATAGCCTGCGCGGGCCTGTTTTTAAAGCGGTATGCTTTGGCAAGCTGCAAGTAATTAGGGGCAAAATACAATTCAATCAGCCTGCATTTTTCCATATAAACAATAGCACTGTCAATATCCGGGTCGGGATATCTTTTAAACAGTGTTTTAGCCTCAGCTTTGCGCACCAGCGAAATATTAAGCATATCAAAATTCCATTTACCTTCAAGATAGTTGGCCCTTGCATGGCCCGGGTTAAATGCCAATGCCCTGCCGGTGTATATTTTTACCAGTCTTTCCAGTTCAAGCGCTTTTTCATTTTTGGTTTCCTGTTCGCCTAATTTATCGTTCACCAGTGCGTAGGCATAATTGGCATCGGCACTGCTGCTATCGGCCGCCAATGCCTGCCCCGCATATTGTAAAGCAAGCTGCAGGTTGCTTAGTTTTTCCGGTTTCTTTGGCTGGCGGTCGCTTATGTTACAATAAATCTCCACACATTTTACCAGTACAGGTATGTTTTTAGGGTCTGCCGAAATTACCTGCTGGTATTTATCCAGCGCCTCCACATCCTTTAACTGCCTTTCAAGGTTTACGCCTTCCTTTAGTAAAGTGCCAGCATCCTGTGCTGAGGCAAAAAATAAAAAGTTGCAAAAAATAATGGCGGTATATATCTTTTTCATACAAACAGGCCCATTTGCAAACGGGCAAATAAATGAATAATGTTTTATAGTGGCAGGTTAGCCCTGTTTAACACACATGTAACCCCTACAGTTCCACGAAACGCAATAATAGGCGGATTTATTTTTTTTATGTTTACCGATACCTCCTGCACCTGCAAAAAAACCTTTAATATTTCGTGCGCTATGGTGGTGGCCAGCGTTTCCAGCAACAGGGCCGGTTTATCCATAATATCTTTAATAATGTTAAACACCGCGGTATAATCCACCGTATCGTGTATATGCCGTACCGGCATTTCTGTTACGGTATGGCGTATAACCGCATTTACCTCAAAAGTGCCCCCCAGCACTTTTTCTTCCTCATAAAAACCATGGTGGCCATTAAATAACAAATTAGTTAACTCTATTGTTAGCATACGCAAAACTAATAATTTACGGTAATTGGCAGTGGCCGTTTTTATTTACCTTTTTGACACCCAACGGGTACCAGTGTTTAAATATTTACCAGGCAGGGCTGTGCAAAATTTTCCTAAAATAACCCCGTACTGCAATTTATTAACACTGCTGCCGTTTCTTTGTAATTACTTGCTACTTTAGCAATATTCTAAAAAACGCTAACGAATGGGCATATTATTACAGGTTGACTCCTCTAAACTAACGGGCGCAGCAGTTAATGCGGCACAGCAGGCGGCAGAAACAATAAACATTTGGGGCCTGCTTAGTAAAGGCGGCTGGATAATGTATCCTTTATACCTTTTGTTTGTGGCAGCCATTTTTATATTTTTTGAGCGCCTTATTGCTATACGGAAAGCATCGAATATTGACCCTAATTTCATGAACATCATCCGCGATAATATTGTTTCGGGTAACATAAGTGCCGCCCGCAGCCTTAGTAAAAATACCAGCAACCCTGTTGCTCGTATGATTGATAAGGGCCTGCAGCGCATAGGCAAACCCATTGATGCCATTGAAAAAAGCATGGAAAATGTGGGTAAGCTGGAGATGTACAAAATGGAACGCAACCTTAATGTACTCTCCCTTATTGCAGGCATCGCCCCTATGTTTGGCTTTTTGGGTACCATAGCGGGTATGATACAGTTGTTTTCAGAAATTAACCAAACGGGTAAGTTTGAACTTAATGTAATAGCAGGCGGTATTTATGTAAAAATGATTACCTCCGCCAGTGGTTTGATTATTGGCCTTGTAGCCTACGTTTTCCATAATTTTTTAACTACGCAGGTAGATAAAACAGCCAATAAAATGGAAGCCGCCAGTGCTGAGTTTATTGATATACTGCAGGAGCCTACAAGGTAGTATTGTTGCGGTTTGATAACTAAGGTATTGGCAACCGTGTGATGATAAATTTATTGGGATTATAAACTTTTACATTTTTATATAATGAACATACGAAGGAGATTGCGTACCAGCCCCGAGGTGCATACAGGCGCATTGAATGATATATTGTTCATACTGGTGATGTTTTTTTTAATTGTATCAACATTGGCCAACCCTAATGTGGTAAAGGTGAACAACCCCAAAGGCAAATCGGATACAAAGGCCAAACAAAATATTGTTGTTTCAATTGACAAGGAAAACAAAATTTACATAGGGCAGAAGGAAATACCTGTTGAAATGCTGGATACCACCATACAACTGGAGGTTAATAAAGCCCGGTTGCAGATAGATACCCCTTCTGTAGTGGTAAATGCCGATACCATCTCCTTTACCGGCGGCTTTTTTAAAGTGCTTGCCTCCGCTAAAAAGGCCGGTGCCAAAGTGGTGGCTAATGTAAAACAGTAGGGGGAGAAGGTTTGAGTGGTGCTGCTTCAATAAATCATCTGTAAATTTTTCTATTCCGGGCGGAAACTGTTGCTGCAGGTAATAAATGGCTGCGTTGGTATCCCATAAATATCATTCCTATTTGTTGCGTAGTTCGTTTAGCTGATTTTCAATGTCGGCAAGTGTCTGTTTAGTTATTGCTCTTTTGTACTTCGCAATTAAGTTTGATTGGGTTTCTGGCAAAGCTTTTTCTTTATGTATGCGTATTAGCTGCAACTGTTCTAAATCCTGCAAAATCCTTACAGCCTTGTTATCCAGAATATCTATAGTTACTGTTTGCATCGGCACTGGTTTAAGCGGTTTTATATTTAGCAGGGTTAACAATTTTATAAAGGTATAAAATATATGGGCTTCCTTGCGGTCGGCCACGTTTCCCTTATTTTATGGCCAGACGTTATGCTGCCGTTCCTGCCCTGGCAGGTAAAACTGTTGTTGTACAAAAATACACCTAATAACTTTCAGAAAATATCCATCGCCGCAAAATAACGAAGCGTGAATATGAAGGCTTATTTGCAACCAGGTTGAAATAGCTATATAATGCTTCTCCCACCACCATTTTAAAAATAAAGCCCATATTTGCAGGGGTTTATCTTTATAACCTTTGCGTATGAAAAATATAACGGTTTTGCTTGCGGCGGGCCTCCTGTCTGTCGTTCTTTTTTCCTGTAACAATGCTGCTGAAAGTACCGGTAAGGCTGATGGAAAGGATTCTTCCCTTGCCCCGGCCACCAATTGGGCCTTGCTGCCTTTTATAAAAGCAGATAGTGCCAACCCCATATTAACGCCCGGAACGGGGGCTTTTACCTGCCCGGTAAGAAAGGAAAATGTATTGTGGGAAGAAAAAGATGTATTTAACCCAGCCGTGGCTGTACGCAACGATACTTTGTTTTTATTGTACCGCGCGCAGGATAAGGTGGGCAAACCGGCAGGCACATCGCGCATTGGGCTGGCCGCCAGTACCGATGGCATCCATTTTACGCGCATGCAGCAGCCGGTATTATACCCAGCCAACGATGCGTTTAAACAATACGAGTGGGAGGGTGGTTGCGAAGACCCCCGCCTGGTGGAAGACAGTGCCGGTACCTATTACATGACTTATACCGCCTTTGACGGCAAAAATGCACGGCTGCTGGTAGCCACCAGCCGCGACCTTGTGCATTGGGATAAACACGGGCCTGTGTTTGCCAAAGCGTATGGCGGCAGGTATGTAAATGCATGGTCAAAATCGGGGTCCATTGTTTCAACATACTCCGGCGGCAAAATTGTTGCTGCTAAAATTAATGGAGTGTACTGGATGTACTGGGGCGATAAATATTTGTGGGCTGCCACCTCAACCGACCTAGTAAACTGGCAGCCGGTGGAAAAAGCCGCCACCGACACTGCTAAAAGTACCCTGCCGTTTTACGGGGCCGATATACACCTGCTTAAAGTTGTTATGAAACCCCGCAGTGGTAAGTTTGACAGCGACCTTGTGGAAAGTGGCCCCCCTGCCATGCTTACGCCGCAGGGTATTGTGCTGCTGTACAACGGGCGTAACATACAATCCATTGGCGATAAACAACTGGGCGAAGGGGCTTATGCCTCAGGCCAGGTGCTGTTAGATGCCAACGACCCGCTTACCATAAAAGACCGCCTGGAGAATAATTTTTTAAAACCCGATAAGCCTTACGAATTTACCGGGCAGGTTAACCAGGTATGCTTTATTGAAGGGCTGGCACAGTTTAAAAATAAGTGGTGGTTGTATTACGGTACTGCCGACTCAAAAATAGCGGTGGCGGTAAAGTAATAAGCTGCTTACGTATATTATTAGCCGTTATGGTGGTATGCCAGCCTGCCGCTCAAATATGTATCTTTGCGCCATGCAGTTTCCATCCACACTATTAGAGAATGCGGTAAACGAGTTTGCCAAACTGCCGGGCATTGGTAAAAAAACAGCACTGCGCATGGTTTTGCACCTGCTGAAGCAGGATGTTGCAGCGGTGGCCCATTTTAGTGAAACCATTGCTAAAATGCGCACCGATATTACTTTTTGCAGGCGCTGCCATAATATAAGCGATGCCTTGTTGTGCAGTATATGTGCCAGTACAGGCCGCAACCAGCGGTTAATTTGTGTGGTGGAAAATATACGCGATGTAATTGCCATTGAAAACACCCAGCAGTTTAACGGCACTTACCATGTATTGGGTGGCATTATCTCCCCCCTGGACGGGATTGGCCCCGACCAGTTGAATATTGAAACCCTGGTGGCCCGGGTGGAGCAGGAAGAAACTGAAGAACTGGTATTTGCCTTAAACCCCAATATACAGGGGGATACAACCATTTATTATATTCAGAAAAAAATACAGAAAACCCCTTGCAGGGTTACCACCATTGCAAGGGGTATTGCTTTTGGCGGCGAACTTGAATATGCCGATGAAATGACCCTTGCCCGAAGCCTGGCTAAAAGGCTGCCGGTTGAGCAGTATATGAGCCAGTAACGGCACCTGTTTGTTAAAACATTGCATTTTTAATAACTTTAAAAAGCAGCGTTACCGCCTATTGCATAGCTTTGAAGCATCATTCAGCTTAAACAAACTGCTATGCACCATACTAAAGTAAATGCCCCTTAACCACTGGCAGGCAAAAAAAAGTGCCTGTAAAAGTATTTGCCAGCAGGAAACCTTTTATGGCTTTCCCTCGTTATACCTATTAAATAATATATGTAAGTTGTAAGTACCGGTTGGAAAATTTGTTACATACTATCCGAAAATGTATAGAGCAGGACAGCATGTACTATCGTAAGTTTTACGACAGGTACTTTGGGTTTGCTATGAAACTTGCATTTCGTTATGTAACGGATTACGATAAAGCTAAGGATATTGTGCACGACAGTTTTATTAAGATATTTAATAACCTGCAGCACTTTACCAACAAAAGCGAAAGCAACAATCTGGAGTATGCCTTAATGGCCTGGATAAAGAGGATTGTGGTAAATACGGGCATTGACCATATACGCAGGGATAAGTCTGTATTAACGGTAACCGAACTAACAGAGCATATTTGGGATGAACACGAAACCAGTATTTCGCCGGACGACCATTTGTTGTATAAGGATTTGCTGCTTGAATTAAGCCGGTTGCCGCCAACTTACAGAATTGTTTTTAACCTGCATGCTATTGACGGGTATACACATAAGGAGATAGGCGAAATGCTTGGTATTACAACGGGTGGCACAAAGTCAATTTATTTTAAAGCAAAAAGTTTATTGCAGAAGAAAGTAGGCGAAATGCATCACAACAAAACGCAGTATGTTAAACCCTGAGGGTGATATAGAAGATATATACAGGGAGTTTGCAGAAAACTATCCGCTTAAAACCGACGACACCGGTTGGGATGATTTTATGCACAAAATGCAGCAGGCCCCTGTACAAAAATTGCCTTCTCCAAAAGGGGGCAACGGGTCTTCTGTTGCTGAGTTTTTTAAAAAATACCGTTACTGGTTATCCGCGGCAGCCACCGTTGTTGTAATTGCCAGTGTATTGGTTATTAACAGTAAAAAAGATAAAGCTGGGCCGCCTGCTGCACCGGGTGGCCAGTTGGTTAATAATATAGTTCCTCAGCCTCAACCAGGCAAGGCTGCTGAAAAAGCGGGGCAAAAGTTACAGCAGGCCGTGGATGAGAACAGCCCTGCTGATAAAAAAGCAGGTGAAGCTGTTGTGCCGGTACCGCAGCCTGCGCAAAGAACGGCTGATGCTACAAACGCCAGTAGCCTTAAGCAAAGCAAAGGTTTGCCAAAGCAGCCGTCAGCAGGGGGGATAGCTTCGCCAAAAACGCAGGAAGCCCAAAATGTTGTTGATAATAAGGTAAGCAAAACGGTAGAAGACAAAGAGGCACAGACACAACCATCAACTGGTAATCAGTTGCCGGCGGCAGAAAAACAGGTTAAAAAAACCGTTGCCAAAAATGGTAACCATGTTGATAAGGGGAGTACTGTATTTAAAGGACGTAACCCTAAAGTAACAAGCCCAATAAATATATTGCCAGCAGCAGGTAGCACTGCAGCAATACCAAAAGCTGGTGCTGATAAGGATGTAGTTGGTGATACAAAAGAACCTTTAGTAACGGGTGATGACCATAAAGCAGGTGATAAACAGCAAACTGTGGCTGAGGCCAGCGGCAAGCCTGTAACACCTGATACTGTGCAAACTGATACAGCTTTGGCAGATAATACACCAAAAGAGGTTATTGCACCAACGGTAAAAGATACTGCCGCTGCGGTAAAAACGGATGCTGCCGAAAAAACGCCGGGCAGCCCCGGCACTGTAATACAGCCAATGGTAAAAGTTAATACACGGGCGCAAAAGTATTTTTACTTTGGCCTGGCAGCGGGCCCCGATTACAGTACGGTAAAGTTTCAGGCAATTAAAAATACTGGGTTTAATATAGGGGCTGTATTTGGGGTATATATGGGGCATGGCATAAGTGTAGAAAGTGGGTTGTTATACACGGCTAAAAAATATTATTCATCGGCTGAGCGCTTTAAGCCGACATATATCGGCCCCGTGGACAGGCCCGACTTTAAATCAGTAAACACAGATGGAAGTTTCCTTGAAATACCATTGTTGCTGCGTGTAAACCTTGCTACTAAAAAAAGGT
>CAZRDD010000235.1:0-7860 GCA_964598675.1 uncultured Parafilimonas sp. | reverse complement strand
GGTCCATGGTGCATAGTCCATGGCTTAAGCCCGTAGAATGGTTTGGGGGATGATAGCCACGTTGCCCCGCTTGTTTTATTTTGTTTCAAAATGTCTTAAAAATTGAAAATTGTGACATTTTGTGATAAATGGGGGGAGTTTATTGGCACCTCCCCCACACTTTATACAATCAACATAACAGCAAGCAACTATCGTTAATTGCCAAAGCAGGGTGTTTATAAAGTATAAACTCCGCTAATAGACCCGCCTTATTGTTCATTATTTAAAAACGATTGGCAAAGCGTTATATTACAACCAGAATGTTACCATTACCAGTAACGTAAATACAAACCAACATGGTTAAAAAAATTATATCAGGTATATTGATAGCGCTTGCTTTGTTTACCTTTTTATTTTGGCAGGCTGGCTCGCACGGCCATCTACGGTTTAGGCCAAACATGCGGGAGGATTGGGTGATACTATCCATTATTGTAATTGGTTTAGCAGTACCTCTGCTTTTTTTACTTCAAACAATAAAAAAGCGCTGATTGGGTTTGAAATTGGTCCATGGTCCATGGTGCATAGTCCATGGCTTAAGCCCGTAGAATGGTTTGGGGGATGATAAACTGCTCTGCCCGGCTTGTTTTATTTTGTTTCAAAATGTCTCAAAATGTCACAAAAATTAAAAATTGTGACATTTTGTGATAAATGTGTGGGTTTTGGCCCATCAGTTATTTGCGGGTGATGATGAGCGGTAAACCATAGCTTTATATGCTTTTTTAAAAGGTAACAGCCCGCATAAAAAGGGAACCCCGCAGAAATTTTAGTACTTTGCCCTAAAATTGACTGTATGTTGCCTAAAGGAGTACATATTGAAGGCGTACCTGCTGAACTGGAAACGCTGCTGGCCGAAAACAAAGAAGCGAAAGACTTTTTTAACAGCTTATCAAAATCGTACAAGCAGGGCTATTGCGATTGGGTAGGGCAGGCCAAGCAGGAAGATACGCGTAAAACCAGGGCCGCTAAAGCATTGGTGATGTTACAAAATGGACAAAAAACGTTAAAAACATAAGGCCGTTAATACATTCAGCCAACCGAAATTTTAAATATCAGCTTTATGGAAAGCAGCAAAAACCACTGGGAAACCATCTATTCCACCAAAACGGCGGATGAAGTTAGCTGGACTCAAAAAGTGCCGGAAACCTCTCTGGCATTTATCCGTTCATTCAACCTTCCTAAAACTGCCCGTATTATTGATATTGGCGGCGGAGACAGCAGGCTGGTTGATTACCTTATTAACGAAGGGTTTAAAAATATTACGGTGCTGGATATATCGGCCAACGCCCTTGCAAAAACAAAAGAAAGGCTTGGCGCAAAAGCCGCCGATGTGCAATGGCTGGTGAAGGATATTAAAGATTTTGAACCCGCCGAATCGTTCCACCTGTGGCACGACAGGGCTACATTCCATTTTCTTACAGCAAAAAATGAGGCCGCTGCTTATGCCCTTACCGTAAAGCAATGCCTGGCGCCTGATGGGTACGCTGTTATTGGCACATTTGCCGAAGATGGCCCCGAAAAATGCAGCGGGCTGCCGGTGCAGCGGTATAACCAATGGTCTTTGTCGGCACAGTTACAGCAAGGCTTGCGCAAAATAAAATGCATTATGGAAGATCATGTAACGCCCTTTAAAACAAAGCAGCATTTTTTATTCTGCAGTTTTAAAAAAGTACAGTAATACCCCCAACGGCTGCCCCTTTAAATAATCAGCAATAACCGCCTGGCATTTACCACTTTTTAAAAGCTGCAATAGCTACCCCCGTTTGCCCATATACACCGCAACACCTACCTTGCACACCTGTTACGTGTATGCCCATAACAGGCAACAGTAGCAAAAGCAATACCCATGCCACCAACGCAACAACATAACCAAACCTTGTACACGCTGCAGCTGCTGCGGTTTATGGCGGCTGTGCTGGTAATGCTGTTTCATTTAGGGGTTATGCCCTCGGGGTATAAGGGGGTAGATGTGTTTTTTGTTATCAGCGGCTTTGTAATGTATTACACCACCAGCATAGCCAAACGCAGCAGCGCCGTGGTGTTTGCGGTAAACAGGTTAACCAAAATATACCTGCTGTACTGGCTGGTGTTAATTGCTTTTTATGCAGTGCAGCCTTACGCTTTTAACCGCAGCCTGGTAGCCACCGTGCTGCTTATACCGCGCCATGTAACCATACTGGGCGTTAGCTGGAGCCTTAGTTACGAGCTTTATTTTTACCTGCTGTTTGGCCTTATAGCCTACTTGCTGCCCCTAAAAGCGCAGGTACGGGTGTTTATACTGCTGCTTATGGCAAGCACCGTTATAACCTGCGTAAACCTTACCAGCGCCAGCGTGCAGGGCAGTATATTAAATGCGCTGCTGGGCCAAAACCTGTGGCAGTTTTTACTGGGTATACTGGCCGCCTATGTGTTTAGCCGGTACCGTATGCCGACCCGCGCAACCGCTCTGGCGGCCATTGCAGCCGTGGCGGTGCTGGTTTGTTACCAGGTGCCGTACGAGTGGAGTGTACGCTTTATTATTTACGGCCTGTTAGCCTTTATAGCAGTGGCCGCCTGCACCCTGTACGAGCGGTATGGACCGCCCCTGCCGCGCCGTGTGGCTGCGGCCATAAAAACCTGTGGCGATGCATCGTACGCCATGTACCTTACCGGCCCCGCCTTTGGCATCATCATGCCCACCCACAACACCCCGCAAAAAATACTGGTTATCGCCGCCACCGCCGCCGCCAGCATCGCCATTAATACACTTGTTGAAACCCCGCTGCTAAAGCGTTTGCGCAAGGGGATTTTGAGAGGTGGAAAGAAGAAGGTGTAAGGCGTAGGGTGTAAGGTTGAAGGAAGAAGGTTTGTAGTGTGTAGTTTGTGGTTTGTAGTTGGCGGGGAGAAGGTGTAGGGTAAAAGGTGGAGGGTGTAAGGTTGAAGGTGTAGGGTAGAAGGTGTAAGAAAGAAGGCGTAGGGTGTAAGGCTTGAGGTAGAAGGCGTAGGTTATTTATGTACCGGGCTGAAGGCTCAACAGGTATCGTTCCTTGCGTCGCACAATTCATCTGAGGGAACTTTAATGGGCTGAGGGGAAGAGGGGTAAACCCTTAACTAATCAACAACCATCAGTAGATCAAACAAATGCTGCGAGGTAAGCACCGGCGAACACTCAAACTTTCAAACAATCAAACTTTCAAACATTCAAACAATCAAACTTTTCAAACGGGCTCTCAACATCAGCTCAATCAGAATAATCAAATAAATCAGTGGTCAATCAGCGGTTGAATATTGTTATAAACGCACAAGAGTGCGACGCAAGGGACGGTGCCATCTGTTCTGCTGCCGGGGTCATAAAAATGCGCACCTTCCTTCAGCCCGATGTGTAAAGCACAGCTATGAACGATGTGCCTGGCGGCTTTTAGGCTTTTAAGATGGCAAACAAAAAACACGAGGTGCGCACCGGCGAACACACAAACTTTCAAACAATCAAACATTCAAACCCCTATTTATCATTAAAACTTCACAGACAAGCCTTACCTACGCCTGGTTTATTTTGGCCCAGCGTTGTTTGGCTTCTGCATAGGTGGGGTGGCCTAAATAGGGGCCATCGGCGGTGCCGCGTATCAGCTGGTTGGGTACGGCATTGGGGCTGGTGGTAATAAACTTATGGCAGAGTTTATGTATTAGTGCCGCATCCTCGTTTTTAACGGCATCCATATCCATTTTAACAAGTTTAATTAAGTCTTTTTCATTGCCCTTGTAAGCGGCAGGCAATCAGCCAAATCAACAACTGTTCAAAAGCCCAGCAGGGGGGCGCAGGTGCAAATGTTATAGCATTGGTAGTTCTAAAATAACAATACCCAATAAGTACACGCGTGTAATCAATTATCGCCCTTAATATTCCAGTGTTTTAACCACCTTGGCGGGTACGCCAGCCACAACGGTGTTGGGGGCCACATTGGTGGTAACCACGGCACCGGCGGCTACAACGGCGTTTTCGCCAATGGTTATGCCGGGCAGTATGGTGGCTGCGGCACCTATCCAGGCTTTGCGTTTAACTACAATGGGTTTGCCAATAAGGGCCTTTCTGTCGGCGGGGTTAAGCGGGTGGTTTTCGGTAACCAGGTTAACCCTGGGGCCTATTAAAACATCGTCTTCAATGGTAATGCCGCCCATATCTAAAAACGAGCAGGCATGGTTTATAAACACGTTTTTACCTATTTGTATAAAACGCCCAAAATTTGTGTGGAAGGGGGCAAATACAGTGGTGCTTTTGTGCAGCGGGGTGCCTGTTATTTTGCTTAACCTTTTGCGTACCTGCCCGGTGGTGGTGCTGGTATTAAGCTTTGCACACAGTTTTAAGGTGCGGTTAACCACGGCTTGTATTTTAGGGTATTCAGCATCATCAAGCCGTATGGGTTCCCCGGCTTTAAGGCGGTCAAAAATATCCCTGCTGCTGGTATCTGCTTTTGGCGGTTGTTGCATGGTGGTTGTGTTTTATTGCTTATGGCAAAGGTACCGTTAGTGCCTGAAGCAGTAACAAAAAACAAACTGATGATTAAGTAAATGAAACCTGCTTCAACATCAGCGCAATCCAATAAATTAACGGTCAGCCTCACCCCAACCCCTCTCCTAAAGGTGAGGGGCTAAGCGGAGATGGTGGTGCCTCACCCCAACCCCTCTCCTAAAGGTGAGGGGCTTAGCGGAGATAGGCCTTTTATTGTTTAACCCAAAGTGTTTTTTGTAGTATAACTTCTTCATCAATGTAATCAGAAAAATCAAATAAATCAGCGGTCAATCAGCGGCTGAATATTGTTATAAACGCACAAGAGTGCGACGCAAGGGACGATGCCATCTGTTCTGCTGCCGGGGCCATAAAAAATGCGTACCTTCCTTTAGTACGGTGTGTAAAGCACAGCTACGAACAATACGCCTGGCGGCCTTTCAGGCTTTTAAGCTGGCAAACTAAGCACCAGGAGGTACGCACCGGCGAACGTTCAAACATTCAAACAATCAAACTTTTCAAACGGGCCTTCAACATCAGCGCAATCAGAAAAATCAAATAAATCAGCGGTCAATCAGTGGCCCTTGGCGGTCAATTTATTCATTTTCAACCTGTTCTGTAAGCCGCAGTTTCCACCAGTAAAAAGCCCAGAAAATAATTTAAATATTTAAAGTTTTTTTAAGGTTTGTTTAAGTGTACATAGTACATTTATCTAATAATTTTAGGTCCCCCAAATTGCTTTGCCATGATAGCTCAATCAAGTAACAAGACGTTACAGGTGTATTTTCCTGTAGACAGAAGTAAAAGTTTTTTCTCAAAAGATTACTGGACTACTAAAAAAATTGTTTTCCTGGTACTTATTGCAAACTTTATTGGTGCCGGTGCTGTATCGGCCCTGCTAATTGCCAAATGGCTGTTGTAAGCCGTTTGCGCCGCCTTGTTTTTTAATTGCTAACTGTACTGCCGGTGTTTTTATGGAGGGTGTAAAAGCCCACCAGGCATTGTTTTGCGCAAACCCGGCAGTACAGTACTTTAGCTTGTATGGTTAACTGTACCCACCGTAGTATGCCTGCGGGCAGCGGGCGTTGGGGTCCCTTAAAATATTGCCCTTTGGGCAGATGGCTGTTTTTTGTTTCCCCCCGTGCGGGTAGTGGGCTGCTTGTTTGTTAGTTTTACAACAGCTTCATTGCCCGTATTTTTTTGCCCGTGCCTGATGCAATGGGTTTCGCGCAAAGGCGCAAAGCCGCAAAGAAGTGTGTAAAGCAGGCTAATGTTAAGGGGTGTTTATTTATGGTAACTTACCTCATTTTCAACCTTAGTGCCTTAGCGTCTTTTCGCGTGCAACCCTCATTGTTTCGCGCAAAGGCGCAAAGCCGCAAAGAAGTATTTAAGGGTGGGGATACACTCCCGCATGTGTTTCATTGCTGCTGGTTACTTCATCTTCCTTAGTGCCTTTGCGTCTTCGCGCGCAACCCTCATTGTATTTCGCGCAGCCCTCAATTGTTTCGCGCAACACATCCCCCCACTTTTTAGCAATTAAGTTTTATATAACAGTTTTAAAAGTAATTGGCGCGGTTTTTTCATGTCGTAGGGTAGTTGTAAACCATTAAAATACATTACCATGAAAACACATAAAAAAATATTGTTTTTGCTGCTGGTAACATTGGTTACCGCAGGTACATATACCGCAAAAGCCCAGGTTGAGGTGGGGGCCGATGTAACCTTTGGCGTTTTTCACGATAACCTTAGTCCGTACGGGCATTGGGTTAACGACCCCGAATATGGACAGGTATGGGTGGCCGGCGACCCCGGTTTTATACCCTACCGCACCAATGGCCACTGGGTGTATACCGATGATGGCTGGGCCTGGGTATCGGACTACAGCTGGGGCTGGGCGCCCTTTCACTACGGGCGCTGGGGCTATAACAGTGCCTACGGCGGCTATTTTTGGGTACCCGGTTACGATTGGGGCCCCGCCTGGGTTAGCTGGCGCACCAGTAACGATGTGTATGGCTGGGCACCCCTAAGCCCCGGCATAAGTATTGGCATAGGCATAAGCTTTGGTAACGATATACCCGCCGAGCGCTGGACGTTTATGCCCCACCGTTACCTAACCTACCGGCAGCCCGCACAGTACTACATAAACAACAGCCGTAACATTACCATTATTAACCAAACCACCATAATAAACAATGTACACAACGGCCAGGCGCGCAACACTGTAATTGGCGGCCCGCAACGCACCGAGGTGGAGCGCTACACCGGCAGGCCCGTTACCCGTTACGCGGTAAACAATGCCAGCAGGCCCGGCACCCGCATAACCAATAACACTATAAATATTTACCGGCCCGTGGTTAACAGAACCACCGTTATTAACCATACCGTTATAAACAACCATAACACGGTGGTAAACAACGCCGCCAGGCCGGGCGGTAACAGGCCCGTACAGGGCAACAGGCCGCAACCGGCACAGCGCCCTCAGCCTGCGCCACAACCACAGCAGCCAGGGCAACGCCCCAGGCAGCTGTTGCCACAGCCCGCGCCGCAGCCTAACCCGCACCCACGGCCACAGCCTTTTCCGCATCCGGCACCTGCGCCACACCCGCAGCCCGCACCGCAAAGGCCACAGCCGCAGCCAAGACCTGCCCCTCAGCCCAGGCCTGCACCGCAGCCGCACCCCGACAGGCCCCGGCCCGCAGAGCACAGGCCTTAGCGTTGCAATGGTTTGTGGTTTATAGTTTGTGGTTTGCAGTGTGGGACAACGCAGAAGAATAAAACCTTACAGGTTTACTTAGCAATATAAAAGCTGCCCCAAGTATTTGTTTGGGGCAGCTTTGTTTTTTGGGGGGGTATAAACACTGTAACGTTTCTGAAACCTTAAAGGGTTGCATCTGAATATGCCAGGTGTTTTTTATGAACCCGGCACCAGTGCTGCTATTTAGCTTTACTTGCGTCGCACTCTTGTACGGTTGTACCGCTGCTGAGCCTCAGCCCAAACCCTTCTCCACTCATAGAAGGGCTTTGCAATTACCGCTTGGGCAGTACCTCGGTTATATAATCTTTTTGATTGACTGGTTGATGGATGATTTTTGATATACGAATTGTGATGTGCTATTTGCTTTCAAATTACAAAACCTATAAGGTTTCAAAAACCTTATAGGTTTGCATAGCAATATAAAAGCTGCCCCAGCTATTTGTTTGGGGCAGCTTTGTTTTTTTTGGGGGGGGTAGGAATGCCCTGTAAAGCCTGTACAGTTTTTTAACAGCACAAAGCTGCACGGGTGTTAATACGCAATACTGGTGATGATGCCCGCGTACTGATTTTTTTACGTTTTTGAAGC
>CAZRDD010000234.1:0-7898 GCA_964598675.1 uncultured Parafilimonas sp. | reverse complement strand
AAAGCTGTGCTGCCGAGGCTTTGGATATGATGTAGTTTGAAGAAGACAGCCTCGCCTGGGCCAAAGCCACCGGCGACCATGAAAGCGATGCTGGTGTTGACCTGCATAAAGACTGTAACGGCCAGGTACTGCAAACCGGCGATACCGTTGTGCTAATAAAATCGCTTGACGTAAAAGGCAGCACCTTAAATGCCAGGCTTGGCACTGTGGTAAAGAACATCAGGCTGGTGCCCGAAAATACTGAACAAATTGAAGGCAGGATTGAAGGCCAGGTAATTGTAATACTTACCAAATACGTGCGCAAGCAGGGGTAAATATCAACAGTAGCTTTGTGCAGACAGCTTACAAAGGCAATCAACTTTTGTGTGTATTACACATAAGCGGAGTATCCTGCATGCACTTATTATACGTAGCCAGTTATATAAATAAGCATCATCAATCCAAAGGGTTTAATTATAAAAACCCTTTGGGTTGATGTTGTACTGCAACCAACATTTTGCAAGGTTGTTTTATAGCACAACAAATAATTACCTGCATTACAATGGTAACACCCGTTTTACCAGCAGTGTAAAATAGCAGAAACCAATACTTCTTCCTCTTTGGCCTCTTTTATTAAAAGTTGCTCCAAAGCATTATCAATAATATTTATTGCGGCCGTTAATGCTTCTCTTTCAATGGTAAGCGGCGGCGATAGCTGCAGTACATTGCCCTGCGATACTTTAAAGCTCAGGCCATTTTTAAGGCATTCGTACAAAATAAATTCCGCTTCCTCAACCGCTTTTTCTTTGGTAGCCCTGCTCTTCACCAGTTCAATGCCCCATAGCAGGCCAATGCCACGTACATCGCCAATAAGGGAGTATTTCTTTTTAAGCTGTAGCAGTTGCGCGCGCATAAACTGTTCATCGGCGCGTGTTTTCTCCAGCAGGTTTTCTTTTTCAATGTATTCAATCATGGCGGTTGCAGCAACACTGCCCAGCGGGCTTTTCTCATGCGTGTAATGCCCCAGCGATACATCGCCCGCAATATTGTACTCATCACGGGTAACCATTGCCGCAATGGGTATTACACCCGCGCCCAGGCCTTTGCCTAAGCACAATACATCCGGCACAATGCCATAATGCTCAAAGGCAAACATTTTGCCGGTACGCCCAAAAGCAATGGGTATTTCATCCAGTATCAGCAGCACGCCGTAACGGGTGCATATCTCCCTAACCCTTTGCCAGTATGCTTTTGATGGTATCTGCACATCGGTATTGCGTACGGTTTCGGCAATAAACGCCCCAATGCCATCATCGTTCTGCAATATTTCTTCCAGCGCATCTGCGTATAGCACATCCTCACCATCCTGGTAGCTGTTACGGTAATGCACCGGCGGGTGAATGTTGATTGTTTCGGGCGATAAATGGCCCATGTATCTTTTAAACTGCTCCTCGCCGCCAACGGCAATGGCATCCATAGAGGCACCATGAAAAGAATCGTTGAAGGAAACCACCCTATGCTTGCCGGTAACTACCCTGGCCAGTTTTAAGGCCATGCCTATTACGCTGGTACCGCCGGGTGCAAAAAGCACACGGTTAAGCTGCTGCGGATAGTACGATGCAAGTTTTTGCGCCAGTTGTATGGCTGGCGTGTTGGTATAACGCCTTGGGCAAAAAGGCAGCACATCCATTTGCTGTTTTACTTTGCCGGTAACATACGGGTTGTTGTAACCCACCTGGTGAACATTGTTGCCATGAAAATCCATATACTCTTTACCGCTGGTATCGGTTAAGTAAATGCCGTTGCACGATGCAATGGCATCCAGGCAGGGGGTGGATAAGGCCTGGTGTATAAAAACCTCCGCATCTTCATCAAGCAACTGCGCAGTGGCAGCATCAATGGTTTTGTACCAGTTCTTCCTGTTTTCAGATAGGTTTACGTCTCCTTCTGTAAGCAAGTGTTCCGCTCTCATTAATCATCAATTTCTTTAAAAGTTAACCGCTGTTCTTAACAGAACGTGCGGTGGCACACCGTTGCAGCCATTCCTGGCCAAAGGGGTCAATATCGCCAAAACGGTGAATATCAAACGCCGAAAAATCGTAAGGGTTGGCATGGCCTGCAGCCATTTCGGCAAAAGCTTTGCCAACACCGCCACAAACCGCTATACCCGCACCCACGCAACCCGTTGCAAACAAAATATTATGTACAAAAGGTGTGGAGCCCATGCTTAAATAATTATCCGGGGTGTAGGCGGAAAAGCCTGCAATATAATATTTAAGGCCGATATCATATACCCTGGGAAAGAAAGTGGCCAGTTTATCAATTACCTCGCCCAGGTCGTTCATGCCCCTGTCAGTACTAAACTGAAACTGGCTGATATCCGCAGGCACCTCTACCGGGGACACTGCAATGGATTTCCGTTCCCTGATACCAAACAGCAACGCCCCGCCTTCGGGCCGCAGGTAGGCGTTAACATCGGGCAGCACCACCATGGGCGATGTTTCGGGGAAAATCTTGTTTTTCTCTGTTATCCAATACTGGCTGCGCACAGGTGCCAGTGCCAGGCCGATACCCGCTTTTTTGGCAAGTATGGGCGCCCAGGCCCCCGAGGCGATGATCACAGTATCCGCTTCAATAATACCTGCGGCGGTTACAACGCCAGTGGCAGTGTTGCCATCCATCAGTATATCGGTTACTTCAACGCCCTGCCTCATATCGGCCCCGAGCATTTTGGCGCTGCGGGCAAAAAAAGTACCCAGCAGGTAGGGGTCGCAATAGGCTTCATCCGGCAGAAACGCCATTTTAAGCGTAGAGGAAGCATCCAGCCAGGGCACCATTTTTTCCGCCTGCTCCCTCTGCACATATTGCCAGGGCTCGTTGTAAGCATCGGCAATTTTTACCAGTTGGTCCAGTTCCTCCACCTTGCTTTCGGTTGCGGCTACGTGCAGTATGCCCACCCTGCTTATGTGCATGCTCTCGCCCAGCAAAGCTTCCATTTCAGCAATGGCAGTGTAGGTTTGCTGGGCAAGGGGTATAAATTGGGTTTTGGGCCTTATTTTGGTAATCATAGCAGCAGCGCGGCTGGTGGCTGCGTTACAAAGTTCATTCCGCTCTAAAACAATTATTTTTTTACCGGGGTTGCTTTTGGCATAATGGTAGGCTATGGAATTGCCAAATACACCGCCCCCTACTACTACAACGTTCGCCTTTCCGGCACCTAGAGTATGCATGCAACAGAGTTTTGTGAGAAATATTATTCAACCGTACAAAGCGGTTTTACATGCTTTTTGCGGGTGAATGTTGCAAACTTATAGTGGCAGTGTTATAACAGGTATGATATTAATCATGCACCTGTGTTAAATATTCAGGCATATTATGCTGGCCGGTAACCCAGTATAACATGTAAAGCAGTTGCTTTAGGGCAAAAAAATGCCCCGGAAACAATGTCTCCGGGGCGTATGGATAATTACGATTTGTATTAAACTATGCAGGGTCATTCAGGTCAAAAGGCAGCCGCCTTACCCTTTTGCCGGTGGCGGCAAAAACAGCATTGGCCAGCGCTGGCGCAAATGGTGGCAAGCCCGGCTCGCCCACGCCTTTAATTACGGGACCGCCTTCGGCAAGTATATGCACTTCAAGCTGCGGCACCTCGTTAATGCGCACCATCTGGTTGTTGTGAAAATTGGTTTGCACGGTTTGCCCGCCTTCAAAGGTTATACCGTCTTTTGTGGCGGCAGTAAGGGCCATAGTCATAGCGCCCTCTATCTGGCCTTCAACAGTATCGGGGTTTACCACGGTACCCAAATCAATAACGCAATACACTTTTTCAACCTTCACGTTTTTATTCTGCTGGCTGGATACCTCCACCACGTAACCGGCAATGCCTGCAAAAAATTCGTATTGTGCCACACCACGCCCCCACCCTTTTGGCAAAGGCGTATCCCAATGCGATACCTCTTTTAATTTGGTGAGTATTTTTTTGGCATCAGAGTCTTTGGTAAGCAGCGTTTGCAACCGGAAGTCCATGGGGTCCTTACCGGCCTTAACAGCCATCTCATCAATAAAGCACTCATGCGCAAATGCCAGCGTTGAGCTGGTTACACTGCGCCATGCCGCCAAAGGGATATGTATTTCGGAAAAAACATACTCGTTCTTCATATTGGGCAACTCGTATTTCTGGTCGCTGATGCCCTCGGTCATAGACGAGCTTTCGCCGGTTTCGTTGCGCTTTTCATCCATGGTAGCCCCCATGGAAGGTGATATAACTTTGTGTTGAAAAGCCACCGGCTTACCCTCTTTATCAAGCGCGGCCTTCAGCGCCGAAAAAGTCATTGGGCGGAACGGCCCCAGTTGGGTATCATCCTCCCTCGTCCATATCATTTTTACGGGTTTGCCCACCGCTTTGGAGATGGTTACTGCTTCCGTAGCAAAGTCGGGGTACAGCCTGCGGCCAAAGGCACCACCGTTAAACTGTATGTTTACTTTTATGTTCTCTTTTGGTATGCCCATTTTGCCTGCCACCTCGTTACGCACCAGGTCTGGCCCCTGGGCAGATACCCATATCTCCACCTTATCGTTGCCCAGCCAGCTTGCCAAGCAGTTCATAGGCTCCATAGGCGAGTGCGATACCATAGGTGTTTCGTAAAAGGCTTCCAGCTTTACGGGTGAACCTGCAAAGGAGTTATCAAAATCGCCTGCGTTATGCACCACTTTGCCTTCGGTTTTGGCCAGGCTGCGCAGGCTTTCCTCATACGCCTTCGTGTTGAATTTATCGTTGCCCTGGTTGTCCCACTTTATATCAAGGGCAAGCCTGCCCTGGTAGGCCGCCCAGTAGGTATCGGCTATTACGGCCACGGCATCGTATTTGTTTTTGCCGCCCAGCATGCGCTGTATTTTTACCGTTTTTTGCACGCCTTTTATTTTAAGGGCTTCCTTATCATCGTAACTAACCAGCTTGCTGTCAAATACGGGGCAATGTGCTACGGAGGCGTACACCATGCCGGGCACTTCCACATCAATGCCAAAAACGGCCCTGCCGGATACTTTTAAAGGCACATCGGGCCTGGGTGATTTTTTGCCGAGTATTTTAAAGTCTTTGGAGTCTTTCAGCTTGGGGTTTTTAGGCACCGCAATAGCGGCGGCAGCCTCCGCCAGCTCGCCATAGCCCAGGCTTTTGCCGCTGGGTTTATGGTACACCTTTGCCGCTTCGGCATAACATTCTTCTGCGGGCACTTTCCATTGCTGGGCGGCGGCACTTATCAGCATTTCGCGGGCGGTGGCACCCACCTTGCGTAACTGGCTGTAATTACCCCTTACGGAGTAGCTGCCGCCGGATACCTGCATACCAAACACCTTATCGCCATTGGTGGGTAAAATGGTTACTTGGTCTAATGCCACCTCCAGCTCCTCGGCCATAAGGGCTGGCACCGATTGAAAAGTACCCTGGCCCATTTCGGGCTTGGGGTTCATAAGGGTTATTTTGCCCGATTTTTCGATGATGATATAGGGGCTGGGCATAAACGATGTTACATCGCCTGCGGCAACAATGTCGCCCTTGCCTGCTTTTGCTGAAAAACCCAGTACCAAAGCCGCGCCGGAGAGGCTGGATAACTTTAAGAAACCCCGGCGGTTGATATTTTTAACCTGTTGCATACAATTGTATTGAGTGGTTGGTGGTTGGTTGGATGGTTATTTTGCCTCTGCCATAAGCTCCGCTGCGCGGCGAACGGCTTTTTTTATGCGCAGGTAAGTGCCGCAACGGCAAATATTACCCTGCATGGCGGCATCAATTTCGGCATCGGTGGGCCGTGGGTTTTGCTTTAACAGTGCCACAGCCGACATTACCTGGCCCGACTGGCAGTAGCCGCACTGCGGCACCTGGTGTTCAATCCAGGCCTTTTGTACCACGTGGTCAATGTTTTGGGAGATACCTTCAATAGTGGTGATGCTTTTGGCCGAGGCCGCTGCCGCTACCGGCAATGTGCAGGAGCGCATGGCCACACCATCAAAATGTACGGTGCAGGCCCCGCAAAGCGACATACCGCAGCCAAATTTGGTGCCTTTAAGCCCCAGGTTATCGCGCAGCACCCACAAAAGCGGTGTTTGCGGGTCGGCATCAACGGTAAATGTTTTGTTATTTACAGTAAGGGTAAACGTAGCCATACAGCAAAATTTTAAGTAACAGGTGTTATTGAAAGAATAATGAGCAAACACCTACGAATTTACTGTATTTTATCACTGGTTGAGGCACTAATAATTTAAGCAGGGGTGATGCGTGAATAGCGCGCGCGAATAAACAAGAGGTTACCCGCTGGCAGGCATTACAAAACACCTGCTGAATAAATTAACCGCAGTATTTATGCGGAAAAAGCACCCGGTAATTAAAGAAATGAAACGGCCTCGTTTAAGTCTTCAAAAAAATCAACTTCGTGCTGTTGCAAATAGGCTTTTGCCTGCTGCATCATTTCGCCGCCCAGCAGCACGGGGTATACTTTGGTGCGAAATTTTTGGCTGGTAAATATCTTGCTTATCCCGTCTGCATCGGTCATAAACTGTGGGGTAACTATTACGTATATGGCATCTGCGCCAAAACCATCGGCTACCTGCAGGGCTTTAAGATACCGGTCGGGCCCGGCATCGCCAATAATGTCTACGGGGTTGTTGTTAGACCAGTTGGCAGGCAAAACCTTGCCAAGCGCCTCTTTATCGCCGCTGTTAAGCTGGTAAAGCTTATCGCCCGCCAGGTCGCTTATAACAGTGCCAGCCCCCCCAGCATTGGTAATAACCAGTATTCTTTCAAAATGGTGGGGGTATAAAAGGCCGTTTACATCTTTAAGCATGGTGGCACCGCAGCTTTTTAACAGGCCCACAAACATATCGTAATTGCCTGCAAGGTTGCCGGTATGAGAAACAGCCGCTTTGCGGGCAACTTCAGTTTGCCCTGCTTTAAAAATTTTTACCGGCGCTGCTGATTTTCTAATGGCCCGAAGCAGGTTTTTACCATTGGCAATCCCTTCAATATAAAGATTAATGGGGTTGCTGCCTGCGTAGGAATTTATAAGGTCGCCAAAATCAACATCGGCCATATTGCCAACCGAATAAATATTTTCAAACCCTATGTTTTTTAAGGCTGCCTTATCCATCAGTTCTGCAATAATAGCCCCCGATTGCGAAAACAGGTTTACCTGCCCTTGCTTAATGTGGCTGGTGCCAAAAGTAAGGTTAACGCCCCCTGTGTAAATACCCAGGCAGTTGGGGCCTGTAATATTAATTTTATAATCGTTGGCAATGGCTGTTAAAAAATGTTCATCGGCACCACACTCCTTAAAGCCCGCCGTAATAACAATAATATTTTTTACCTGCCTGGCAACCAGTTGTTGTATGGTTGCAGCCACGGCTGGCGCAGGTATGGCAATAACGGCAGTATCAATGGGTGGCAAGCCTTCAATGGTGTTGTATACTTTTTTACCCAGTAAACAATCAAGGTGGGGGTTTACAAAATATACATCCGGGTGGTTGCAGGTGTTTTTTGCAAGCGCGTAACCGGCTTTCTCCTCGTGGCTGCTTACGCCTATAATGGCTATTTTACCCGGGGTAAAAAGCGCCTGGGAACATTTAAGTTTTTTAAGGTTATTGCCGGTGGTTTGCGGCAGCATGCGGGCATCAACCACGGTTAAACCATCTTCCTGCAAAATAACAGGGTTAAGGTCAAGCTCCTGCACATCAAGCATCTGCATTTTTTTAATAAGGTCAACCACCAGTTGCAGGTTGTATTTTTTACCCCTGAAGCCCTGTGTAAAAAGCCGGGAAATACGGGTTTGGCGTATGGCCCTTATTATCTCTTCCTCCTCCGCCTCACTATCAATAAAGCATATATCCTTAAACAGTTCGGTATACGTACCCCCTGCACCAAAAACAAT
>CAZRDD010000233.1:0-7902 GCA_964598675.1 uncultured Parafilimonas sp. | reverse complement strand
ATTGAGGGGCAGGTATTTTTTGAAATACGCTCGTTTGTGGGCAGTGCCGCCGCCCTGCAGATACAGGAGCTTATTAAAAACGCCACCCTGTCTAAAGCCAATGTATTTGCTTCCATCATCGGTATTGTTTCGCTGCTGATAGCGGCCTCGGGCATTTTTACCCAAATACAGGATTCTATCAACTTCATCTGGCAGCTAAAGGTAAAACCGCAAAAGGGCTTCGTTAAAATATTCATCAACCGGCTTATCAGTTTCTCCATGCTGTTAAGCCTGGGGTTTATACTGCTGGTTACCCTTTTTGTAAATACGCTGATGGATACCTTCTCCGAAAGGCTGCTGAGCCTTTTTCCCGGCCTGGCGGTTAAGCTGGTGTACGTATTTAACCTGGTGCTTACGTTTGCCGTAATAAGCTTTTTGTTTGGCGTAATTTTTAAGGTGCTGCCCGATGCTAAAATTGAGTGGCACGATGTGCGGGCTGGCTCCTTTGCTACGGCGGTGCTGTTTATGCTGGGCAAGTTTTTAATAACCTTCTACATGTCAAAAACCACCATCGCAAGCTCGTACGGTGCGGCAGGCTCGGTTATCATCATCCTGTTGTGGGTGTATTATTCCTCCATCATCCTGTATTTTGGCGCGGCCTTTACCAAAGAGTATGCCCGCTACCGCGGCAGGCAAATATACCCATCGGAGTACGCCGTTTTTGTAGAGCAGGTGGCCAGCGAAAACAAGCGCCCTTTAAACAAACAGGTGGGCAAAATAACCGAGCCGCTGTAACAACCTTTCAACATAATTATGCGCTGCCTTCAGCTACATGCGCTGCCACTGTTAAGGCGGCTTTTCCATATTATGCCTGTTGCCATGCAGGGTGTATAATACTCCCTGCATAATACCCCTGCAAAGCCTGCTTCTCCCCCATTAACGCCGCTATTGTTATTCAACTAAAAAAACATCTGCGCACTAAAGGCTGTTACACGGTTTTACAGTGCATATTCTTCGTTCCCCCATTTTCCTCAAAAAATCAAAAACTTACACACTCTCCGTAATAAGAAGGTCTTGGGGAGATGCCGCCCTTCCCTCAAAAAAATCTACACAGTCTTCGCAAAGCCCCTTTCCTTTAGGAGAGGGGTTGGGGTGAGGCGTGAGGGTTGGGTTGAAGCTTGAGGTTTTGCTGTGATGCCGCCCTTCCCTCAAAAAACCTACACAGTCTTCGCAAAGCCCCTCTCCTTCAGGAGAGGGGTTGGGGTGAGGTCGCCCCGTTGTGATATATGTCACGAATAACCTTCTGCACCCCAAATACTTTTGCTGAAATTATTAAACGAATGATGATGATGATGCAGAAAAAATACAACAGCACTAAGCGGTGGGCATTCCTGCTGGCGCTGCTGGCACTGCAAAGCTTTGCCCAGGCGCAAAGCAGCACCACGCTGCTTACCCTTGATGAAGCGGTTGCCGCAGCAACACAGCAAAACAAAAACATTGCCCTGGCAAAACTGGATGAACAGATAGCGGCCTCAAACTACCGGCAAACACAGGCGGTGTACCTGCCGCAGGTTAATGCCAGTTATACAGCCCTTAGCACCAATAACCCGCTTAATGTATTTGGCTTTAAACTACAGCAGCAACAGGTACAACAGCAGGACTTTAACCCCAGCCTGCTTAACCACCCCGGCAGCACGCCCGATTTTGTGGCGCAGCTTACCGTGCAGCAGCCCCTGGTTAATATGGATATGGTTTACCTGCGCAAAAGCGCCCTTATGCAAACACAGGCACAACAATACAAAACACAGCGCACCGCCCAGTACATTGCCTGGCAGGTTAAGCAGGCTTACCTGCAGTTGCAGCTTGCTTACGATGCTGAAAAGGTTTTGCAGCAGGCGCTGCAAACGGCCAATGCCATATACAAATTTACCAGCGACCGCTACCAGCAGGGCCTGCTGCAAAAGTACGACCTGCTGAATGTGCAGGTACAGGTTAAAACCATTGAAACCAATATAGCCCTTGCCAGCAGCAACATTAAAAACGCATCGGATTATTTAAGCCTGTTAATGAACAGGCCCCAGGGTACAGTGTACACCACCACTGCGCCAAAAAGCGAGGAACAAAACGCAGCCGATACACTGCCTGCCAACCGGGCCGACTTTAGCGCAATGGAGGCTGCCATAAAAAGCTACGGCCTTATGATTAAGGGCAGCAAAATGGCTTACCTGCCCAAATTGAATGCTTTTGCCAACTACCAGTTGCACGATAAAAGTATGCTTGGTTTTGGCGGCGGCGGTTACCTGGCGGGCATACAGCTATCGTGGGATATTTTTAAGGGCTTTACCACCAAAAACAAAATAGCCACCCAAACGCTGGAGCAAAGCAAACTAACCGCACAGTTGCAGCAGCAGAAAGAGGAAAGCCTTACCGAGATAAACAAAACCAGCCGTGCCGTTGCCGATGCGGCCTACAACATAGCACAGCAGCAGCAGGCGGTTGAGCAGTCTGCCGAAGCCTTGCGCATATTGCTGAACAGATACAGCCAGGGGCTGGTAAACACTACCGATGTACTGATGGCCCAAACACAGCTATGGCAGCAGCAACTGGCGCAGGCACAGGCCGTGTTTGCCAAAAACAATGCCCTTGCATACCTGCAGTTTTTAACCGCCGTCAATCAATAACCACAAAAACAAATACTATATGTTATATAAAAAGCTGGCCACCGCAGCAACCTTTATGGCAGCCGCATTTTTTGTAAGCAGTTGCAACAACAAGCCCGCCACAGGGCAGGCCACCACACAGGATAGTGCTATTACCGTAACCGTTGCCACCGCTGGCGGCAATACCGCCGTTGGTGCCGTTAGCGCCAGCGGCCAGCTGGAGGCACTGCAAACAGCCAATATTAGCACCCGTGTAATGGGCTACATTACCAAAGTGTACGTTAAGGTGGGCGATGCCGTTAAACAGGGGCAGTTGCTGTTTACCGTTAACAGTACCGATATACAGGCCAAACGCGCCCAAACCGAAGCAGCCATTGCACAGGCCGAAGCGGCATACAGCAATGCCCAAAAAGATTACGACCGCTACACTGCGCTGTACAAACAGCAAAGCGCCAGCGCCAAGGAGCTTGATAATATTACCCTGCAGTACAACAGCGCCAAAGCTGCTGTGGAGGCGGCCAAACAAATGCGTAACGAGGTGAATGCGCAACTGCAGTACACCAGTGTTACCGCCCCTTTTGCCGGGCTGGTTACGCAAAAACTAATGGATGCGGGCAATATGGCCACCCCTGGCATGCCGGTGCTGGCTATTGAGCAGCAGGGCAGCCTGCAGGTAAGCGCCCTTATACCCGAAACCCAGGTTAGCGGCATTAAACAGGGCGGCGAAGCGCTGGTAAACATCAAATCAATCAACAAAACAGTTAAGGGCAGCATCACCCAAATAAGCCCTTCATCGCAGTTTACCGGCGGGCAGTATGTTATAAAAATTTCGCTGCCGGGCGGTGAGGATAAGGGCCTGTATGCAGGCATGTATGTAAATGTATCCATACCCACGGCAACACCTGCCGCACCTGCCCCGGCAGAGGCGGGCAACATACTGGTGCCGGTTAGCTGCCTGGTATATAATGGGGAGCTGGCAGGGCTGTACACTATTGGCCAAAACAAACAGGCTATGCTAAGATGGCTGAGGCTGGGCAAAACAGTGGGCGATAAAGCGGAAGTATTATCGGGGCTGGATAAAAATGAGCCGTTTATAGTATCCGCCAGCGGCAGGCTGTACAATGGCGCGCCTGTACTGGTAAAATAATAAAAGCAGCGTTCTGGGTTCTGGGTTCCGGGTTCTGGGTTCTGAGTTCTGGGTTCCGGGTTCCGGGTTACTTGAATCTCAACATTAAAACAGTTCTATAAAGTTTAATCAGGCATGGGCAAACACAGAACATAAAACACTAAACATAAAACACAGAACTCAGAACATAGAACCGAGAACCCAAAACCCTGTACATAAAACACAAACAATATGGAAAAAGGATTTTCAGGCAATATAGCAAAGGCGTTTCTTCAGAGTAAGTTAACCATACTGCTGATGATTGCTTTTTTACTGGTGGGCGTGTACAGCACCATGCTTATACCCCGCGAGGAAGAGCCGCAAATACAGGTGCCTATGGCCGATGTATTTATTGGTTACCCCGGTGCCAGCCCCAAAGACGTGGAAACAAAAGTGGCCGCTCCGCTGGAAAAAATGATTTCGAACATAAAAGGCGTTGAGTATGTGTACTCCACCAGCATGAAGGGGCAGGCCATGCTTATTATACAGTTTTATGTGGGCGAAGATGTGGAACGGTCGCTGGTAAAACTGTACAGCGAGCTAATGAAGAACATGGATAAAATGCCCGCCGGTGTTACCATGCCGCTGATTAAAACCAGGGCTATTGACGATGTGCCGGTGCTTGGCCTTACCCTGTGGAGCGAGCACTACGATGATTACCGCCTTAAACAAATAGGGCAGCAGTTAACCAACGAGGTTAAAAAAATTGCTGATGTATCGGATATTACCCTGCTGGGTGGCCGCAGCCGCCAGTTAAAAGTAATAGTGGATAAGGATAAGATGGCGCAAAACCATATTGACCTGCTGGCCATTAACCGTGCTTTACAGGGCAGCAACAGCCAGGCGCAGAGCGGCACACTGCTGCAGCGCGATACGGCATTCTCAGTAGAAACAGGCAACTTTTTAACCACTGCAGATGATGTGGCGGCTATTGTGGTGGGCGTAAACGGCCAGCAGCCCGTTTATTTAAAACAGGTGGCCACCGTTGCCGATGGCCCTGAAACACCCAACCGTTTTGTACTGTTTGGCTATGGCCGTGCCGATACTGCCGCCGCCCAAACATACCGCAGCACCTACCCTGCCGTTACCCTTGCCATAAACAAGAAAAAAGGCGCCGATGCAATGGCGCTTAGCGAAAAGATACTCACTAAAGTGGAGGGCCTTAAAAAAACGCTTCTGCCTGCCGATGTACAGGTTACCGTTACCCGCAATTATGGCGAAACAGCTTCGGCCAAAGTATCGGAGCTGCTGTTTCACCTGTTTATTGCCATTGTGGTGGTAACGCTGTTTGTTATGCTGGCTATGGGCTGGCGCGGTGGGCTGGTGGTGTTTTTATCGGTGCCGGTTACGTTTGCTCTAACGCTGTTCAGCTATTACTTTATGCACTACACGCTAAACCGTATAACGCTTTTTGCACTGGTGTTTATTACGGGTATTGTGGTGGATGATTCTATAATTATTGCGGAGAACATGCACCGCCATTTTAAAATGAAACGCATGCCGCCATTACAGGCCGCCATTTATGCTATTAACGAGGTGGGTAACCCTACCATACTGGCCACCTTTACGGTAATAGCGGCGGTACTGCCCATGGCCTTTGTATCGGGCATGATGGGGCCTTACATGAGCCCTATGCCCATTGGGGCCTCCATTGCCATGATGTTCTCTCTGATTGTGGCCTTAACGCTAACGCCTTACCTGGGCTACATCTTTCTGCGGGAGAAAGAAAAGCGCGGCATCGCCCACCAGGAAAGCAAACCGCATACGCTGGAGCAGTCTGGCATCTACAAAATATACCGCTCTTTTATACACCCCATGCTGGAGAAAAGGTGGAAGCGCTGGGCCTTCATCCTTAGCATTGTGATTGTATTGCTGGCATCGCTTATGTTATTCTATACCAAAGCGGTACCGGTAAAAATGCTGCCCTTTGATAATAAAAATGAGTTTCAGGTGGTGATTGATATGCCCGAAGGCACCCCGCTTGAAAAAACACAGGCCGCAGCCAACGATATTGCCCTGTACATTGCGCAACAGCCGCTGGTGAAAAACTACCAGGAGTATATTGGCACCTCGGCCCCTATAAGCTTTAACGGGCTGGTAAGGCATTACGACCTGCGCGGTGGCGATAACATGGCCGATATACAGGTAAACATTGTAGATAAGGAGCTGCGCAAACAGCAAAGCCACGAGGTTGCCAAAGCCATGCGCCCGGGCATACAGGCCATTGCGGCCAAATACAACGCCAATGTTAAACTGGTGGAAGTACCCCCCGGCCCACCGGTATTATCAACCCTGGTGGCAGAGGTGTACGGCCCGGATTATAACCAGCAGGTTAACATTGCCCGCCAGGTGAAGCAGCGCCTGGCCCAAACCGCCGATGTGGTGGATGTGGACTGGATGGTGGAGGACGACCAGCCCGAATACCATATTGAAGCCGATAAGGAAAAAGCCATGCGCTACGGTATTGCCACCGCGCAAATTACCGCTACCATAAATGCAGCCCTGCAGGGCATGAACGCTGGCTACCTGTACCAGCCCAATGCCTACCACCAAACAGGCATTGTGCTGCAGCTAAAAGATGCTGATAAAACCAGTATGGATGATGTGCTGGGCATAAACATTACCGGCATTCAGGGCAACAGTGTTGCGCTGCGCGATGTGGTAACGGTTACCAAACAAACCCGCCAGAAAAGCATTTACCGTAAAAACCAGAAAGAGGTGGTGTATGTGCTGGCCGATATGGCCGGTGCGCTGGAAAGCCCTTTTTATGCCATCTCAAAAGTATCGGACAGTTTGCAGAGCCTTAAAGTGCCTGCGGGCTACACCCTGGCCGAAGAGTACACCAAACAGCCCGAGCAAGAGGATAACTACACCGTAAAATGGGATGGCGAGTGGCAGATAACCTTTGAGGTGTTCCGCGACCTGGGCATTGCTTTTGCAGCCGTTATCATCATTATTTACATACTTATTGTGGGCTGGTTTCAAAACTTTACGGTGCCGCTGGTTATGCTGGCTGCCATCCCACTCTCGCTTATTGGTATTGTACTGGGCCATTGGATGATGGGCGCTTATTTTACAGCCACCTCAATGATTGGGTTTATTGCGCTGGCCGGGGTAATGGTGCGCAATTCGGTACTGTTGATTGATTTCATCAACATCCGCATACGGGAAGGCATACCGCTTAAACAGGCCATCATTGAGGCGGGCGCTGTACGCACCACCCCTATACTGTTAACGGCAGGTGCCGTGGCGCTGGGGGCAGTCATCATCCTGTTCGATCCCATTTTTCAGGGCCTTGCCATATCGCTTATGGGCGGTACGGTTACCTCCACCTTTCTTACCCTGCTGGTGGTGCCGCTGCTGTATTATAAAATGATGCGTAAAAAAGTTAAATAGAAAAACCAGCCGGGCGGCTGTAAGTGCAGCCTCCCGGCTTTTAACCATCTTAAAACATTTGTTTATGAAACTGTTAATAGCGCTTTGCCTGGAAGAAGACCGCCCAACGGTGGCGGCCATTTTTAAAAAAGCGGAAATAGGCATTTACAGTGCGGTGGAAACCACCGGCTTTAAAGGCTTTGCGCCCGCCAACCTGCTGGCCGAATGGTTTAGCAGCAGCAGCGGCGATGCGTTTAACTCCGCACTGCTGTTTAGTTTTACCACTACCCAATTGGCTGCCCAAGCATTGCTGCTGGTAAAACAGCATAACACTAATAACCCCACCAACTTCCCCATAAGGGCATTTATTATGCCGGTGGAAGCCACTACTTACGACATTTAAAACAACGAATAACAGTCCGCAAGTTGGTTTGCGGCAGCTGTAATTCACCCAGTACGGGCGGGTTAGCTTTCACCACATAGATGCAGTAGCTAACATAGTTAAACATAGAATGATTTTGAAAAACATAGTGCTATATATTCTATGCCTTTTATCTAACCTAATGTGTTTCTTATGTTTTCTGATGTTAATCTATGTGGTTAAAAACGCCTGAACCAAATAACAGAGAATAATTAAACAACAATACTATGAAAGAAAGAATTATACGCGCCGTTGCAGGCAGCCTGGTACTTATTGCGGTAACCCTTGCCATGTTTGTAAAC
>CAZRDD010000232.1:0-7911 GCA_964598675.1 uncultured Parafilimonas sp. | reverse complement strand
TTTTAGAGTGCGGAACAGGCAAATCTACATGGGTTTTAGCCCATGCCATGAAACAGAATCATTTGGAAACTGGCTTTCAGGGCAAGGTAATCTCTGTTGAAAGCATTGCACAATGGCATCAGCAGGCAGAATCAATATTCCCAGATAACTTAAGGTCTTATGTAGAGCTAATCTACTCCCCTGCTACAACTTATATGTATTCCTTTATAAAAGGTACGGCATACAGCCATATACCAGATTACCCCTATGACCTTGTTTTTGTAGACGGGCCAGAACTGGATGTAAAAGAAAATGGATTAACGCACGATACTGTTAATATGGATTTTATACGCTACTTGCTAACAACCGACAAACCAGCCACTGCTGTTATTGATTACAGGCTTAAAACATGTGTAGCATACGGTATGATTTTTGGCAGAGACAAGGTGAAATTTTTAAATCAATGGGCCGTAGGTGTTGTTGAAAATGTTAGCCGAAAAGATATGTTGTTGGTAAACGTAGATGACAACTTCACCAAAACTTTAAACCAATCAACAACAGTTGAATACAATACCCCTTCCTGGTTGAAAGGTGAAATCTAAAAAAAAGACTGTTGCAGCTTTATAAAAGTACAACATTCATTAACTGTCTTTCAAATTAATAATAATGAACCCTTCATTTGAAATAGCTGGCAGAAAAATAGGATATGATTACGCCCCCCTGGTAATAGCCGAAATAGGTATTAACCATGAAGGATCGCTTGAGGTGGCAAAACAAATGGTAGATGCTGCTGCGCTTGCAGGTGCTGAATTGGTTAAACACCAAACACATATAGTAGAAGATGAAATGAGTGGCGCCGCAAAAAAAGTTATACCCGGCAATGCAAATGTTAGTATTTATGAAATAATGCGCCGTTGTGCTTTAAGCGAAGAGGACGAACTTGCCCTTAAACTTTATACTGAAAGTAAAGGGCTTATATTTATAAGCACCCCTTTTAGCAGGGCAGCCGCAAACAGATTGCATAAATGGGATGTACCTGCATATAAAATTGGCAGCGGAGAATGTAATAACTATCCTTTACTGGAGCATATAGCATCATTTGGCAAGCCTGTTATTTTAAGCACAGGTATGAATACCATAGAAAGTGTAAGTAAGGCTGTGGCTATTTTTGAAAAAAGCAAAGTTCCTTACGCGCTGCTTCACACTACCAACCTCTACCCCACCCCAAACCACCTGGTTCGGTTGGGTGCAATGGTTGAATTACAAAATCAATTTCCAAAAGCAGTTGTTGGCTTATCAGACCATACACTAACCAACCACGCCTGTTTTGGTGCCGTTGCATTGGGGGCCTCCATACTTGAAAGGCATTTTACAGATAGTATGAGCAGGCCAGGGCCTGATATTATTTGTTCAATGGATATTGAGGCGTGTAAAGAACTTATTGAAGGAAGCCGCATTATTGCCCAGCAAAGAGGCGGCCATAAAGGCCCCGCAGAAGAGGAACAGGTAACTATTGATTTTGCTTTTGCTACAATTTGCACAATTGCGCCAGTTAAAAAAGGAGATGTATTTTCGGCAGATAATATTTGGGTAAAACGACCGGGCAAAGGAGGAATAGTAGCTGAGTATTTTAAAGAAGTCATCGGAAAAATAGCAACAGCCGACATTGCAGAAGACGAACAATTAACATGGGGCCATATTGCGTAACCCAATGTTAAAAAACGGCAAAAGCCGGGGAGTATAAAATGACAAAAAAGAAAATTGTTTTTCTTACAGGTACCAGGGCTGATTTTGGGAAACTGAAGTCGCTGATAGAAATATTACATAAAAGCCAGGATTTTGAGGTGCATATATTCGCAACAGGTATGCACATGGATGAAAAATACGGGTTGACGGTTAAGGAAATAGAACGATATAGCTATCCAAACATATTTAAATATATTAACCACGACAGTGAATCTATGATGGATATGACGCTTGGGCGCACTATTGAAGGATTTGCCAGCTATATCCATTTAATAAAACCAGACCTAATTGTTGTGCATGGAGACAGAATTGAAGCGCTGGCAGGGGCGTCTGTTGGAGCGTTAAATAATATTTTAGTAGCACATATTGAAGGAGGTGAAATTTCAGGAACGGTTGACGAACTAATAAGGCACGCGGTATCCAAGCTAAGCCATACCCATTTTGTGGCAAATGCAGATGCAAAAAAACGGCTAACACAAATGGGTGAATTGGACACAAGTATTCACATCATTGGGTCACCCGATATGGATGTAATGCTATCGGAAAGTTTACCATCGCTTGAAACAGTAAAGCAGCACTACGATATTCCTTTTGATAATTACGCCATCTCGTTGTTTCACCCTGTTACTACAGAAATTGACAGCCTATTGCATAATGCAGAAAACTATTTTAATGCACTAAGTGAATCGGGTTTAAACTACGTTGTTATTTTTCCAAACAACGATAAGGGGTCGGAGTTAATTATGCACCATATTCGCAAATGCCAGAATAGTGATAATTACAAGGTGTTTCCATCAATAAGGTTTGAATCGTTTTTAACGCTTATAAGAAATGCCCGTTTTATAATAGGCAACTCCAGTGCAGGTATAAGGGAAGCGCCTTACTATGGCGTGCCAACAATTAATATTGGCTCAAGGCAAAACAGGAGAAGCAACGACCCCGACATTATTCATACCAGTTACAGCAAGTCATCCATTTCGGATGCTATACAAAAAGCTCTTGGCCAAAAACTTACAGCAAAACAACTGTTTGGTTCAGGCAAAAGCGATGTACTTTTTTCGGAGATTTTGGAAAAAGATGAATATTGGCAAACATCAAAGCAAAAAACTTTTTCTGACCTTTTGTAATTGTTGAAAGTTTTGATGCAGCAGAACGAATACAATTTAGTGGCAATTGACAAACAGGATTTTGTCTAAAAAATCTGTTATATACTTTACATCTATACACACAAAAAAACTACTCGTTTAACAGAGAATATATGTTGTGTTATCTAAAATTTAGCCATGAGTGAAATATTAGTTGAACAAAACACCCAGTGGTCAGAAATAATCACCCCAAAAACAAAACTTCTTGATTTACGCCTCAAGGAAGTTTGGCGTTACAGAGATTTACTTGTGCTTTTTGTAAAAAGGGATATGACAGCACAGTATAAACAAACAGTGCTGGGCCCCGTTTGGTATATTATTCAGCCAGTTTTTACAACAATTGTATTTTTCTTTATTTTTAACCAAATGGCTGGTATTAAAACAGCTCCGGTACCTGCCCCCTTGTTTTACTTAAGCAGTATAGCCATTTGGAACTATTTTTCGGCTTGCCTTAATGGTACATCCAGCACGTTTGTAAGTAATGCAGGCATATTTGGAAAAGTATATTTCCCCAGGCTGGTTTTACCGCTGTCTGTTGTATTGTCAAACATCGTAAAATTCGGCATTCAGCTATGCCTGGTTTTATCGGTAATTATTTATGATGCTGTAACCGGTAATTTTACGGTACATGTTGGTTTAAATACCTTGCTGTTGCCAATTATGATAGTACTGATGGCTGGCCTCGGTTTGGGGCTGGGCATAATTATCTCATCTTTAACTACCAAATACCGGGACTTTAGTATTCTCATAAATTTTGGGGTGCAGCTACTTATGTACATAACTCCGGTAGCTTACCCTTTAGCGTATCTTAAAGAACACAGGCCTGGTTTATATCACTACTTGCGCTTTAACCCTTTATCACCCTTGGTAGAAGGATTTCGCTATGCGCTTTTTGGTATCGGGGAATTTAATGTATTCCTGTTTTTATACAGTATCGTTTTTACCGTTGCAGCCCTTTTATTGGGCATTATCATTTTCAATAAAGTAGAACGCAGTTTTATGGATACTGTTTAAAACCACTATTACTTACTATTATGAGCAACATTGCAATACAGGTTGAAAATATTTCTAAACAGTACCGCCTTGGCCAGGTAGGGCGAAAAAGTTTGTCTCACGATATTAACCGGTGGTGGCACACAGTAAGAGGCAAAGAAGATCCTTATTTAAAAATCGGCCAGGAAAACGATCGCACCAAGAAAGGTAGCAGCGAATACGTTTGGGCTTTGCGGGATGTTAGCTTTAATGTTACCCAGGGCGAGGTGCTTGGTATAATAGGGCGAAACGGTGCAGGCAAAAGCACATTATTGAAGATACTGTCTAAGGTAACCTCTCCCACTGTTGGCACAATTAAAACCAAAGGAAGAACGGCATCACTACTTGAAGTGGGTACCGGATTTCACCCGGATTTGTCAGGCCGGGATAACATTTTTCTTAACGGTGCTATTTTAGGCATGACTAAAAAGGAGATAGCCTCTAAGTTTGATGAAATGGTAGATTTTGCAGGTGTTGAAAGATACATAGACACACCAGTAAAACGCTACAGTAGTGGTATGTATGTTAGGCTGGCATTTGCAGTAGCGGCACATCTTGAACCAGAAATACTGATAGTTGATGAAGTATTAGCTGTTGGTGATGCAGAGTTTCAGAAAAAATGCCTTGGCAAAATGAAAGATGTAAGTGAAAAAGATGGCAGGACTATTTTGTTTGTAAGCCATAATATGGCCGCGATAAGTAAGCTCTGTGACACCTGCCTACTAATGCAACACGGTAAATTAGTAGACTATAGTAAAACAAATATCATAATTGACAAGTATTTACAAGAGCAAAACAAAGGTGAAAGTTATTACTCCTGTGCGCAAGATAAAAATTCATCCAGCCCCTTTGTAACAAAGGCCTATCTAACATCTGAGAAAAGTACTGATATTGTTTCTTCATATCATCACGATGAAAATATTATATTAAAAATTGACGTTGCCACCATTTCTCATATAAAAAAATTCACAGCAGGCGTGGCCATGCTTGATAAAAGAAAAGAAAAAATATTTACGTCACATTTTGACGTTGAAAATACCTACGATAGCACGAGCTTGACTTTAACTTGTAAAATCCCGGGAAATTTATTCAATCAGGGGGAATATTCATTCGACATGGCACTCTTCCAAAAAGGAGGAACATTATTTGAATATCTTGACGACAAATGTAGTTTTGAAATTGTGGACATGGGTTCAAACATTTTTTACCAAGCTGGAGAAAATATCGGCCCTTTGAGAATTAATTGCAATTGGAGCACCATTAATGGTAAATAAATTAAAAGTATATATAAAACGTATTTTTTTTCCAAAATTGAAAAAGGAGAAAGCAATTCGCACATTGCCAAATCCCCCATTTCATGGCAATAACCATGTACACAATTATTCAATTGGGTTGCACTCTTATGTTTCCTTTAATTCAATAATTTACAATTGTAAAATTGGAAATTATTGCTCTATAGGCCCAAACGTAGTCATTGGCTACGGTGATCATCCTCTAACCCTTATCACAACAAGCCCATTCATCTATCTGAATAACAAAATTCTTTCCCAGAAAGAAATTGAATTGATTTTAAAAGATCATTTTAACCAAGTTATTATCAAAAATGACGTTTGGATTGGAGCAAATGTTTATATCAAAAACGGAGTAACAGTTGGCAATGGGGCCGTAATTGGGGCTGGCTCTGTTGTGACAAAAGATGTAGGAGATTACGATATCGTAGTAGGAACACCAGCAAGAAGCATCAGGAAAAGATTTGTACCCGAAATAATTGAATTATTATTGAAAATAGAGTGGTGGAATTTGGATGAAAATTTTTTAACCAACTATAAAAATGTTATTTTAAAACCTGATGTTGATAATTTATCTGAAATGTTAACAGAAATAACAAGTCATAAATGACTATAGACGAATATAAAAAAGACTATTTTACTAAACCCAACCTTGAAAAAATAGGCATGCCAATATATGCTGTAAGAACAGCATTAATCAAAGCAATATCCGAGTTAAAACTATCAATTTCTGGTGAAGTGCTTGATATCGGTTGCGGGGTGATGCCTTACAAAGAGTTTTTACTGGACGACAGTCAGATATCCAAATATATTGGCGTTGACTTAGAACCTACCGAATATCACTACCAGGTAAAACCTGACTTTTTTTGGGATGGTAAACATATTCCTTTACCCGATGATTCTGTCGATTGGGTTATTGCAACTGAGTTTTTTGAACACTATTTTGACATGACTAGCATCTTATCTGAAATTAGAAGAGTGCTAAAAAAAGATGGAAAATTATTTTTTACAGTACCATTTATATGGACGCTTCACGAAACACCGTATGATGAATACCGGTATACTCCTTTTTCGCTCGAAAAATTATTGTCAAAAACCTCCTTTTCAGAAATAAATATAAAATCACTTGGTGGCTTCAACCGAAGCCTGGCTACAATGTTAGGTTTATGGCTTGAATATGCTGGTATAAAAAAGAAAAGACGGAAACTCCTGCGGTTATTTATAAAGCCATTTTTTAAATACCTGATAAAAACGGACTCCAACTACGCTCGTTTTCAAAACCACCAGATGCCTTCAGGCTTATATGGCTATGCAACGGCCAATAAATAGTTTTTGCTGATATGGATATTTCAATTATAACGCCGTGTTATAATCATGGTATGTATTTAGATGATGCAATTGCAAGTATAAAGGCAATTAAAACCAACTATTCGTACGAACATATCATTATTAACGATGGCTCCACAGATTTATTTACACTAAAAAAGCTTGAAGAACTGGAAAGTAGCGGCGTAAAAGTAATACACCAATCAAACAGCGGACTAGCAACAGCCAGAAATAAAGGAATTTCGATAGCCAACGGTAAATATATAATACCGCTTGATAGTGATAATAAACTGCACAGCAACTACCTGACTAAAGCGATTGATATACTCGAAGCTAATGAGTTGGCAGATGTAGTACACGGTAACTGGCAGGAGTTTGGAGCAAAAAGTGAAGTTGAAAGTCCAGGTGTATTCGACTTTCACAAAATGCTAGTAATGAACAGAATTGATGCTTGCACAGTTATCAGAAAAAACTTTTTCGATAAAGCGGGTGGCTACGACACTAACATGCCTGCAATGGGCAATGAAGATTGGGAGCTATGGGTGAATTTTTTTTTAACAGGAGCTAATTTTTATTACCTAAACGAGGTTGGCTTTTACTATAGAGTGGTTGAAAATTCCATGTCAGCTACCACAACCAGGCCATCATTTGAAAAAAACAGGGCTTATATTTTAAAAAAACACGCAGTTAAAATTGTAAATTTTTACAGGAATGACAGAAACAGGCTTCTAACCTACATTAAAAAACACAGGATAAAAGCATGCCTAAAGATTTTAGCCGGCAAAAAAATTTAGCGGCATCACCATAAGTGTGCTTTTCACGTACATTTTAAATTAAAAAATTCTACTACTGCAGTTTATCTTTTTATGGCAATATCAGTAGCGCTCTGTACTTATAATGGCGCCAAATTTCTTGAGACTCAATTAAAAAGTATACTTGCTCAAACAAGGCCAGTTGATGAAATTGTTGTTTGTGATGATGGCTCAACAGATGAGACGATTAAAATTATAACTGATTTCAAAAATAACTATCCCTCACTTATTTCATTTCATAGAAATGATACACCACTAAAAGTTATAAAGAACTTTGAAAAAGCAATAAGTTTATGTAAAGGTGATATTATTTTTTTAAGCGATCAGGATGATATTTGGAAAAATAACAAAGTTGAACAGGTAATTGACTATTTTGAAAATAACTCGGGGTGCTTAGGAGTATTTAGCGATGCAGAACTGATTGACCATAACGGAAGCTCTCTAAATACAACAATGTGGGATATACTTTCCTTTAAAGAGTTTGCTACAGATAAAATAGACATTTTCAAATATCTTGTTTTTCATGGTAATGTTGTTACGGGTGCCTGCCTTGCATTAAAGAAAGAAGCAAAGCCTTTTATA
>CAZRDD010000231.1:0-7927 GCA_964598675.1 uncultured Parafilimonas sp. | reverse complement strand
ATTGCATAATAATTACCATACAATTGCAAATTGGCCACAGGTAAAGCGATGATGGCAAACAGCCGGGCGGTATTTTCTTTGCTAAGTGTGCCACTGTAGGTACTGGGGAACGAGGAAATAAACTGGCCGTATACAAAGCCGGGAGTGCGGTTTACATCGGAAAAACCAATTTCCAGCGAACCTATTTTTTTACTCAATACCCGCTTTAGGCTTACAAAAGCTGAATAATCGCCCGCATAACCGCCTGCCATATACAATTGCCCATTGGCAATAACATCCCATTTTTGGTTGCGGGTACGGTTACGGTATTCGGCCGATGCATAAATGTTGGTGTATTTCTTCTCCGAGGCTGTAAATACCCCGTCAATAATTTCAATCCCCCCGCCCAGTTTCAGGTATTGATTAAGGTTCTTTTTCTCGGGGAAGGAAATCACGCTAAAGTCATTGCTGATTTTTGTCCATTTATCCCTGTAAAAAACGGTATCGTTGGTAAGAATGTAATTGTAATAATTTCTGTACAGGCTGTCAACGGGGGCATTGTCTTTAAACACGTAGCTGTTGGTGCTGTACTGCAACGTATGCTGAAACCTTAAACGAGGGTAGAATAACCGGTAGGTAACTGTATCCTTTACAATAGAGTCCTTTTGCCCAAGGTCGTAATTCTGGCGAAACAACAATATCGTTTCATCGTACAGGGTACCTGTATTAATGGCCGATGCAAAAAGGTTGTTTTGTATACCATACGACTCGCCCAGTTTAACCGGCAAAGAAAATATACTGGCCAGTGCAGAACCCGCGTTCAGGCTGTCCAACGAACCCTTGGTTTGCATGCCCCCATTTTCGGAGGAGCGGATTTTATTGTTGATATAAATAAAATAATTGCTGTAGCGCCTGTTTCTGCTGTTGTAGTTGGCCGTAAAACGCAGGTTATTATGATTGGTATTTTGGTTTTTTAGCTCACCGGGGGAGTTAAGAAACCTGAAATCGAACCCAAAATTAAAATCAGCGTTCCTGTTCTGGGTATGCTGAAGCTGTATCATTTGCTCGGCCTTGTTACCCAGCAGGTAAGCAAGCTCGCTATAGGGGCGGGTTGTTTGGTAAAATTTTGAATTTTCAACAGTATAATTATATACATCGTACGCATGAAAACCAGCATCCCAGCCGGGCTTCATATTTGGCTTAAAAATGAGCGAATGGGCCGCATTACCAAAATTGCCCAAATCAACATAACTGTTGGGTACATTATACCTTAAATAAAAGTTGCTGATAGATGAATCCAGCCGGTGAATTACAGAGGAATCATAATACTTGTATGTAAGGGTAATGCTGTCTTCAAGGGGGTCGCGGTGCTTCAGGCTGTCGTTGCCGGTTGTTTTTTTAATGGGTTTCCCCTGGCTGTCGTACCCTACTTGGTAGCCTGTAGTTTGGGTTGATTGCCCAAACAAACTGGCATTTACCATAAGCAAAAGCCCCGCAAATATAATATGTGTTAAAAACTGCTTTAAATACATGGATGTTTATGCAATGATGCAAAGTAAACTGAAACCTGTGAATGAAAACATAAATGAATGCTAAGTAAGTTTTAAAGCCTGTACAGGTCTATAAAAAGCCTGCATTATACCCCTTGTACAGGCCCGTTTCAACACTCTTATACTACAGCCAGCATTTCCTTAAACAGAGTAGTTAGTTTAGGCCCGGCCTCCTTTGCAGCGGCAAGCACCTCCTCGTGGGTTATAATATTATCATCTTCCCTTATTCCGATATCTGTTATTACGCTAATAGCAAAAACAGTAATACCAGCATGCGCTGCCGTTATCACCTCCTGCACCGTACTCATACCCACTGCATCACCGCCAATGGCTTTAATCAAGCGGTATTCGGCCCGTGTTTCAAAAGTAGGGCCTGTAACGGCTGTATAAACGCCTTCTTTAATACCAAAACCATGCTGCGCGGCAATTTGTTTGGCCTTAGCAATGTACACTTTGCTGTAAGGCTCGCTCATATCCGGGAAACGGGGGCCAAGGTCATCCTCATTGGTACCAATAAGTGGATTGGGTACAAAAAAGCTGATATGGTCGTTTATAATCATCAGGTCGCCCACATTAAAATCGGGGTTTACTGAGCCTGCTGCATTGGAAATAAACAACGTATTAACGCCCAACAACTTCATTACCCTTACAGGATAAGCAATATGGCGGGCCATATACCCCTCGTAATAATGAAACCGGCCAGCCATTACCACCACCTTCTTGCCATTAAGCTCACCAAATATTAACCGGCCGCTGTGCCCCGCCACTGTAGACACCGGGTAATGCGGAATATCCTCATAATTAAATGCTATCTCAATATTTATCTCATCCACCAGGCTGCCCAGACCACTGCCCAAAATTATCCCTACTTCGGGCTTGCCATCGTAAGCATTTCTTATAAAATCAATTGTTTCGTTTAACTGCTCCATTGTTGCTGTTACCATAAATTTATTAATTGCGGGCGGTATGAAAATGCGCAAATATAATGTTTAACAACGGAAGGCATTATTGAATATCTTAGCGAAACATTTGACTTAATTTAAGCAACCAATACAAATACCACTATTTTGCTGCCACGGTCTTGCCTTATACTAACGATTTTGCTATTGATGGATACTGCGCTGAATGCACAGCTTTGCCAGGGCAGCCTTGGCGACCCCGTGGTAAAAATTACTTTTGGTGCTGGGGCAAACCCCGGCCCTCCATTAGGTGCGGCCACCACCAATTACCAGTATTTTAGCGCCGATTGCCCAAATGACGGTTTGTACACGGTAAGAAACAGCACATCAAACTGCTTTGGCAACAGCTGGCAAAACCTTACACACGACCATACCGGCGACCCTAACGGGTATTTTATGCTGGTAAACGCATCCCTACAACCAAACGATTTTTATGTGAATACAGTAAGCGGGCTTTGCCCCGGCACCACGTTTGAATTTGCCGCCTGGATAACCAATGTGCTTTTGCCCAGTGCCTGCAATGCCAACGGCATTAAACCTAATATTACTTTTAGTATTGAAACGGTTGATGGCACCAAATTAGCCACCTCAAACTCCGGCGATATACCCTCCTCCCTTTCCCCTGTATGGAAACAATATGGATTCTTTTTCACCACACCGCCTGGCATATCGGATGTGGTAATACGTATGACAAATAATGCCCCCGGCGGCTGTGGAAACGACCTGGCGCTGGATGACATAACCTTTCGCCCGTGCGGCCCGCTGATAACCCCTTTTATTATAAACCTTAATACAGATACCGCCATTATTAAATGCGAGGCCGATACAACTGCTCTTATGCTGGGGGCCACTATTTCCGGCGGGTATACTTCGCCGCAATACCAGTGGCAGTTAAGTACCAACAATGGTGTTACCTGGGCAGATATACCGGGAGCTGTTAATACTACCTACAAAAGGCTGCCCACACCCATTGGCAGGTACCAGTACCGCCTTACCGTTGCCCAGCAGGGTAATATCGGGCTTTCCTCCTGCAGGGTTGCATCCTCTGCCCTTACCATTACCGTTAATGCCACCCCGGTGGCTACTGCAGTAAACAATGGACCAAAATGGGCAGGAAGCAGCATTACCCTTACCGCTTCGGGCGCAGCCACCTATGCCTGGACGGGGCCCGGCAATTTTAACGCAAAAGGCACATCAGTAACCGTACCCAACCCCGTTAATAATGGTACCTACTATGTTACTGCCACCAGCAGCGATGGTTGCACTACGCTGGATTCAACCAGGCTTACAGTATTCACCAACCCCATAGCTACGTTTACCAGCCCATCGCCAGCTTGTGAAAACAGTAACCTTATTTTTACCGGGCAAACAACAGTTGCCGCAGGGCAGAGCATCAGCCAGTTGAGTTGGGATTTTGGCGATGGCGTAACCGCTACTGGCGCTACTGCAACACACAAATTTGGCCAGGCAGGCAGCTATAAAGTTAGCTTTGCCGTTAAAACTGATAAAAACTGTACCGATACCCTGGTGCAACAGGTAGCAATACACAACCTGCCGCAGCCCGCCTTTATAATGCCCAAGGTATGCCTTACAGACCCCTTTGCCAGTTTTACGGATGCCTCCACCATAGCAGATGGCACAACAAACAGCTTTGCTTATTTATGGAACTTTGGTGATGCTACGGCTGCGCCCGGCAACCCCAATTCGTCCACCCTTAAAAACCCCAAGCATAGCTATACCGCTACCGGTGTTTACAACGTGCAGCTTACCGTTACTTCCGGCAATGGATGCATAAAAGATACCACGGAACTTTTTACTGTAAACGGGGCACAGCCCACCGCAGCCTTTACACTACCAAGCGGCAACAGCCTTTGCAGCAACAACAGCCTGGTGCTTACCAACACCTCCACCGTAAATTTTGGCAGTATTACAAAAATTGAGGTATACTGGGATTATAATAATAATATATTGAATAAGCTTACCGATGACACCGTTACAACCGGCGAACAGTATACAACACAATACCCTGTTTTTGATGCCCCCGCAGTCAAAGCATATTCTGTACATTATATTGCCTACTCCGGCATAAGCTGCATAAGCGAACTTGATACGATTATTAGTGTAAATGCAAGCCCTATAATTGTTTTTGATACCATTGGCCCTGTATGTGCAGGCATACCTGCTTTTACAATTTCAAAAGCCAGGGAGGAGAATAACTTAAGCGGCGCAGGTATATACTCCGGCGATGCAATAAATGCCGATGGTTTGTTTACCCCATCGGCCGCTGGTGCAGGCCAGCATACCGTCCGTTACACCTATACGGCCACCAACGGATGCAGCAGTTTTGCCGAGCAACCCGTGTTGGTATATGCCCAGCCAGGTGCAGATGCCGGGCCAGACAGGCAACTGCTGCAGGGCGGTTCGCTAAAAATTAATGCTGTGGCAACGGGCAATAACCCTACCTTTTTGTGGACCCCCAATACCAATATAGTTGATAATAAAGTGTTAACCCCTGTTGTGTCTCCACCGGTGGATATAACTTATACCATTGCAGTAACATCTGCGGATGGCTGCATAAGTAAAGACTCTATGTTTATTAAAGTGCTTAAAACACCGGTGATACCCAATGCCTTCTCCCCTAACGGCGATGGAATAAACGACCAGTGGGTAATACAATACCTTGACAGCTACCCTGGTGTAAAAGTGGAGGTGTTTAACAGGTATGGCCAACAGGTGTACAACAGTACCGGTTACAATACCCCCTGGGATGGTACTTACAATGGCAAACCCCTGCCCGTGGGTACATACTATTACATTATTAACCGAAACGTTGAAGGTGCTGGCAAACTTTCAGGCTGGGTGGTACTTTTGAGGTAAGGGATGTAATGTTTTCCTCTGCCCCTTCTTTAACAAAAAGGAAGCACATAAAAGTTTAATATTGAAGCGCAAAATCACATTTGTGAAAAAATCCTATTGGCAATTGCTGTTTCTCTTTTTTTCTTGTAACTCCAATCATTCTAAATCATTTAGCCCAGGATCACTATCTGCTTCAAGCGATACCACGTTAATCAAAACAAAACCTGCGGATGGCTCCTCGCAAACAATGAATGAGGATACAAATAACGCCTATCATATCAAAATATTGGATTCATTAACCGCCAAATGGCCAACTATTGAGCAAACTAATTCAGAAGCTTTTTTTCAAAAGCAATATACAGGAATGATAGGTTCGCAACAGGCCGTATTCAATATTAACCTAAGGGCTGTTAATATACGGGAACAAAAAGATATGGTTATATGGGCATCCGTAAACGATACCATTTACGAAATGTATTTTAATGAAAATACCCTTTTTGGCAATTCACCCCAGGACAGCGAATCAGTTATACAGGCTTGCCCTCTTTGCCAAACTTCAAAACCAGTTTTTGACAATAGAAAGTACTTGCTAGGTTACACAGGCGAAAGCTTAATAGCCCTGAGATTTTCCAAAGACAGCTCACAGGTCGAAGGCTACTTTCCCGCAAGTCAAAATACCAGCCCGTACACTTATTTCAAGTTAATGTTAACAATTCCCTCACTACCATTAAATTATAAAGTAGTAAGGTTTCACAAACATCAAAAAACGGAAGCCGGAGATGTTGCAGAAGTGCCAGCTACAGTTGTTTTAGGCGTTGATTTACCCAACAAAAATCCTACGGTAGTTCGAGAGTTTCTAAACCAGCAATCAGGAGGGTTGATCCAAACATTGCCCAAAAGGGGTTTTGGTAATTTTGAAGCAGCTAGCGCTGCCTACCAAAAAGAATATCTCAAGTGGCTTCAGCTATCACATGTAACCGACTCAAGAAGCATGCGAGGCGGGTACGACAATAGCGAATTAATTTATAATCAACAAAATTGGGTAGTTATCAAGACTGAAACATTTATCGGAGATAAAGACGATGGTTATGGTGATATGTGGGTTAACTACATTTGCTATGATGAACTTAAAGACAACTTCATTACGGAAGATGATGTTATGATTAAGGGATGGGACAATGATAACAACATGGATACATTAATGAACATATTCAATAGAACCAATTCATTTTATGGCTTTGCATTTGTATGTCCGCAAGGAGTAGCCTTGCGGGTAAGCGGTAATCATGGGTGGGATGTGGAGATATATTTTACAAAATGGGCTAAAATCTTGCCGTTTTTAAAAAAAAGCTTTATCGAGAGCCACCAAAAATGGTTTACCACAACCACCGTACAAAATTAACTTTTGGCTAATTGGGTCATATTATTAGGCGTGGCTTATACAAATAATTTGCCCACTAATAAAAGGTTTGTAGTTTAGAGGCATATAAAACTTATATCATCAGTAACCCTTAAAAATCAGGCATCCAATGTTTGGCATCAGCTACATCAAGTTCGACCAGATGACCTATGTCATCCACTTTAAAAATGGAAACGTTGCAAAAGAAGGCCGGGGATTATCCTTTTTTTACTTCTCCCCCAACAGTTCCATTACAGCCATACCAATGGGCAGTAACGACCTGCCTTTTATTTTTAACGAAACCACCAACGATTATCAAAGCATCTCTATTCAAGGCCAGGTTACCTATAAAATTGGCAACCCAAAACAATTGGCCGAGTTGCTTGATTTTACTGTAAACAGTAATGGAACCTATAAAAAAAACGACTCGGAAAAATTAAACCAACGCATTATTAACGAAGCACAAACTGCTACATCGTCGTTTATACACAGCTTAGGGCTTAAAGAGTCAATCCGGTCCGCTAAAATTGTTGAAACAAAAATTACCGAAGGGCTGCAGGCGTCCCCGGCAATTGCCATCCTCGGTATAGAAATTTTAACGGTAAATATATTGGCAATTAAAGCCACTCCCGAAATGGCCAGGGCGCTTGAAACCGAAACAAGGGAAAAACTGAGCCAGGATGCAGACCAGGCTGTTTACACCCGCAGGAATTTTGCCGTGGAGCAGGAGCGTAAAATAAAAGAATCTGAATTAAACACCGAAATAGCAGTTGAGGAAAAGAAGAAGCAAATTGACGAGAAGAAGATGGAGGCCGAGATACAAAAAGCCGACAACGACCGCAAGCTGCGCGAAATGAAGGTGCAAGCTGATATTGCGGTGGAAAACCAGCGCAAATTGCTGATTGAGCAGAAAACAGCCAATGAAAGAAAAGAAGCGGATGCCCAGGGCTATGTTATTGAAACAACGTTGAAGCCTTATAAGGAAATGGACTGGAAGATAATAACTGCACTTAACAATAACCCCGACCCTAAATTTAATATTGCACTCGCATTTAGGCAACTGGCAGAAAACGCTGAAAAAATTGGCAATGTAAACATCAGCCCTGAGCTGTTAGAATCAATACTTAAAGACAACAATAACAAAAAATGAGATTTGGTTATGCCATACTCGCCAAAAAAAAAAC
>CAZRDD010000230.1:6998-8036 GCA_964598675.1 uncultured Parafilimonas sp. | reverse complement strand
GATTCTAAAAACTCTTTTTGCGCACGCTTCAGCAATATGGTGGTATAACTCATTTAGCGCGCTGTGCTTTTAAATCATCTATTACAATATCAAGCTCGGCAAGAGTAACAGCCTTTTCTTTTCCGCTTGCCCAAGCCTCGAAGCCTTCATCCATTTCTTTAACAAATGCTTCATCTTTCCACCATTCATTTGTTTCCGTAATCTGGTCTTCGAGAATGGTATAGATGGCTTTCACTTTTTTATCGTCTGCCACACGAATAAAATCATATAATTTTTCCCTTATTGCTGCGGTTGTCATATACTGTTTTTACAAATTTAAATAATTTCCACGGCTTGCCATAACGCTTGATTCCTTAATAAAATATTATTGCCCCTGCGGGCATTTACTGCAACCAGGGGCAACAAAATATTGTAAATAAATTTTAATGGCGGGATTACTATTTAAAATTTAAACGGCTTGCCGCCAGCCATTACTTCCTGTGTTTTTTCATCAAACGTTACATGCTGGCCGGTGCGGTAGGCCGCATTGGTCATAATCAAAGCTTTGGAGTGGTTGTAACCAGCCTCAATGGGTGCATTGGGTTGCTTGCGGCTGCGCACACATTCCATCCAGTTACGCACATGCGCGGTGGTTAGCTCATCGCCGCCGGTATTGGCACCTGTGGAAACCTTGGGCACCATATCGGTAAGTGACAGTTCGGGCAGCAGGTTAGCCTGCATGCCCATTGCTTTGGCATGGTTTTCTTTTAGGCCGCCATCAGGGGTTATTTTGTTAGTATCCAGGTTAAGTGTGCCGCCATTGGAATAGTATATTTCCTTAACATCATCTGCCGCATTGGTTTGGCGCGATTTAAACAACACCTGAAAACCGGTGCTCATATCGTCCATAGGGCCATAATCAAAAACGGCGGTTAGAGTGTCGGCATTTTTACGGCCATCCTTCCAGGCATAAATGCCGCCATTCACGGCCACGCTGCGGGGGTGCGGCAGGCCTGTAAACCAATGTACCGTATCAATCTGGTGGCTCATCCACTGGCC
>CAZRDD010000230.1:0-6988 GCA_964598675.1 uncultured Parafilimonas sp. | reverse complement strand
GGTATGCCGGAGGAATATGGCCAAAACAAACGGAACTCCAAATAATGCCTTGCATTAAATGGCTCGTAAGGGCGGTTAATTAAATAACGCTTCCAGTCAGTATCTTCTTCTTTTAATTGCGCAACCAATGCAGGCCTACGCCAGCGCCCTGGCTGGTTTACGTTCCAGGTAAGTTCCACCATTACAATAGGACCAAATTTACCCGATTGTATAAAGTCGCGTGCAGCCCAGTAGTTGGGGCCACTGCGGCGCTGGCTGCCTATCTGTACTATTTTGCCGCTTTCCTTTACCGCCTTAAGTACCGCGCGGGCATCTTCCATGGTTTCGGCAAGGGGCTTTTCGGTATAGGTATCTTTTCCTGCTTTTACGGCCTCAACAGTATGGTAAGCGTGCTGAAAATCGGCTGTGCTTATAAATACAGCATCAATATCTTTTATTTTATACAACTCATCATTGTTTACGCAGGCGGTAACATCGTGTCCCAGTTTCTCTTTCAGGTAAGCCTGCCCTGCTTCCCGTTTGTATTTCCATATATCGCTTACGGCAATTATGTCAAAGTTCAATTCTTTGCTGCTGGCGAGAAAGGCAGGGATATGAGCATCCTTATGCCTGTCTGAAAAACCTATTACACCTACATTAACGCGGTCGTTAGCGCCAATAATGCGGTTATAACTTTTGGCCCCCATGCCCCATGTGCTTATATAGGTGGCGGCACCGGCCATACCGGCCTGTTTAATAAACTGCCTGCGTGATGAGTTTAACATACGGAAGTATTGTTTTAAGAGTAAAATTCAATCGTTAGAAAAGTTGTTGTTCGATTTGGTGGTTTATTCTAAGGCTTGTGCAGCACCATATCCTTCGTTTCAGCCATACTGTACCCAAGCATTGCCCGTAAAAAAACAACGTATTTATTTCAGCACCTTTATTTTAATGTTTTTATAGCTAACCTCGTTACCATGGTCCTGCAGCAGTATCCGCCCTTCTGTCCACATACCAAAATTTGGCCACACTTTATATTTGCTTACCGCCACACGGCTCAAAAAATCGATAGAGCCTTTTTCGTATTCAAGCATTTTGTACCCGTTCAGCCAATGCTCAACATGGTTATTTGGGTATACCAATATCCTGGCATGGTTCCATTCGCCAATTTTTTTAAAGGCGTTTGGTACTATATTTCGTGGTATAAGGTCGTACAAGCTGGAGAGGGTTCTGTCGCCGTTCAAGCCAAGTTTTGCATCAGGGTGCAGGGCATCATCCAGCACCTGGTACTCCAGCCCTATGCCCGATTTGCCTTTGGTATCATAGCTTTCTTTTACAAAATATTTTATTCCGCTGTTTGCACCGGGGGTAAGTTTAAAATCAACATCCAGTTCAAACGCCTTGTATTCTTTTTCGGTTACAATATCACCACCCAGGCCTTCTTCCTGCCCGTTGCTGGAGTGTATGGTAAGCACACCATCGTTTATCACCCAGCCGCCTGCGGGAAACGTTTTCTTAAAAATCCCCCGCCACCCGGCAGCCGTACTGCCATCCCACAAAAGGGCTATACCATTCTTTTTCTCCTGCTCATTTACATTATTGGCCAGGTTATTTACAACGTAAATTTTGTTCCAGGGCCTTGGTTTTAAGTGTTCTGTTTTAATGTGTATGTTACGCCAGTATACGTGGCTGCCCGCGTCAGATGCTTTATTTACTGCATGTACCTGCAGGCCAATAAACCCTTCGTGGGTAAGGCTGTCTACCACAAAGGCTGCCGGGGTGCCATTAAGCCAGGTGCGTATGTTGTTACCAATGCACTCAATGTGCAGGCTGTTCCATTCGCCTTGTTTAAAGGCTTCCTGTGCTGCGGGGTTATAGGTAAGCGGGTAAAGCCATCCCCTGCGGGCTTCATCGTAAATACCGCCCGTCCATTTTCTTTCCGATGGGTCAATTTCCACCTGGTAACCATGCACACGGCCATTGTCATATTCGGGGGTACTCTCGCTTCTAAGCTGTATGCCTGAGTTTTGCGTACTGTCAATTTTGCATTCTATGTCAAGTATAAAATCGCCGTAGGTTTTATCTGTTACCAGGAATGAATTGGGCGAGCCGGCTACCGAAGTGCCAACAATAACACCCTCTTTAACCGCATAGCTGGCGGTACCATTTTGCACATGCCAGCCCGCAAGGTCCTTACCATTAAAAATAGGGGGCGTAGTTTGTGCTGTGGTAGTTTGAGAAGAAAATGCTGCTGCAAACAGGCAGATAGGCAACCATTTTTTCATAACAAGCTTAATATTTTAGATGTATTTAAACGATTTGCGTTGATTAACTATGAAAGCCTTTTTGTAACTAATACCCAAAGGCAGGCTAAATGTACCTAACATTGTATTTGCTTATGCCCGCCTTTTAAACTTATTGCTAATTGTTTCTAAATCCCTTGTCAAAATTCCAAATTTGGCAAACGCGTTTTCCCAGTTCCAGCGTAACAGTATTACTATCTAAAGATATAGGCTTTTACCTTTTTGCTGCCAGTGATTTAGGCAGCACCAAAATTTTCATCGCCAAAAGCTTAATATCTGCTTAAAAGTGCATAAACGCTGCTCTACTTTAACAGGATGTTCCACAAAAAAAATATTTTTAGTAATAATTGGCATTTTTTTTGACTTTTACTTTCAATATTGAAAATAATTAATCCGTTTTTATCTAATCAATTTACCCTAATACTTGTATGAAACCATTATTTGCCAGCCTGTTAAATCTTATTTTTGATAACAATAATATATATGTGTTGCTTTTATTTTGCATAATTGGCTTTTGTGCAGGTTTCTTTTTGAGACTAAACTCTCAAAAAGGGAAAAAGCAATTCCAAAAAATGGAAAAAGACGCCCTTAGTAATTCGGCCCGCATAAACTCTCTTAAGGAAAAAATTGAAGCCTTAAAAAAAGAAAACAAGTCTTTGGGTGGTACTTATGCCGAGGACTAACAAACTAGTAACCTTTAAAGTGTTGTGCAAGGCATAACCTAAAAAAAAATTTTAGAAACTATTGTTGTTACAACCCATCAAAAAGCAACACAATCCCCGCCTGTTAGTAACTCGAAAATGACCTTGTGCGGTTTATCTTCAAATCTCTTAATATACTGTTTTTCGGATTTATTACAATACTGAACGATTTGTATGTACCCAGTTGCACATTGATAGACATTTGCCAGCAGTGCATTTCGCGGGTTAAAAACATATTGATAGCCTGTATTTTAAGCGCCCTGAAATCGAAATACGTACCACCGCCTATTTTCCACTTAGGGCTTAGGCTAAAATCACCATTTACATTAAGGTTACTGTTTATCTGGGTATAATAACGCAAACTGGCCGACTGCAGCCTGGAAAAATTAACTGCGAGCGACAATTGTAACGACCAAGGAATATTAAAATCTACAAACTCCGAAGGGTTTTGCCGCACATAATCTAATTGGCGCTGCTGCTCATCAGGTGTTAATGTTGCATCTGGCTTTAGGCGGTCTGCATCTTTTTTATCATCTTTCGACTTACTTTTTAAAGAAGTTGAAATAGCCAGGTTACCACCTGTAAAGCGCCCAAGGCTTCCATTACCCCATAACAGTTTATTTATGCGTTTGCCAAAACTGTCAACGCCATAAGGGTCAATGGTTGCACCACCTGTAATATTAACATTGCCAAACAAGGTGCTGCGTAATGTAAATGAAACAGGCGACCACTGTAAACTGTCGGCTATAAAGTTATAACCGCCCGTAAAACCAAACCCATCCAGCAAGCGCACTTTTTTGGTACCATCGGCGGAGGTATCGCTTTTATCTCTCACTTTCATTTCAAGCAGGTTATCTACCCCAAACGACATGCCCCCAAATTTACCCTCGGAAAAAGAGCCGATTACACCGCCGTCAAGCGTGGAATATCTGGCAGAATCTCCCTTTTTATCAACCCGTACGTTGCGATAATATTGTGCGGCCAGGTTGGGTTTGTAGTTTAAACTTATATAAGGCTTAACCTCGTGCCTTATGGCAGTAACCTTACCGCTTTTAAATTTATAGGTACCAAAAATGCGGGTGTTTACTGAAAAGCCAAAACTAACTTCGCGGGCGGTGTAGAAGCCACGGTTTATCCTGGTTAACAAAGTATCATTTTTGGTATCCCATGTTTTCATAGTTTGCTGCCCGTACCATCTTTCCTCATACGATACCGAAGGCGATGCAAGAAACGGCCCAAAAGCAGGTAATGTAAGGCTGATGGGTATGCGGTGGTCCATACCCCAAAGGGCTGTATCAAGCAGCTTTTTAAAATTAAAAATAGAGTCGTAAAACGCAAACTGGTTTAAGGCTGTACCGGTATACGATATACCCAGTTTCTGGTACCATTTGGGCGTACCCACCTGGTCTTTTTTCTGGAAGGGGTAAATAGTGGTTGCCGTAAAGTTTACCGAAGGTGCCTGTATGTTTATAAGGCCCAGGTTATTATTCTGGTTATGGTTGGCGGCAATACTCAGGTTGTATTTGCCATTGTCCCACGTTTTTCCATAGGTTATAGACGAGGCCAACTGGTTATCGTAATTGCGGAAGGAGGTTGATGTTTGCAACCTGTTGTACTTGGTACTGCCCGCCCTTACGTTTGCGGAAAACGTGGTACCCGGCCGCGCCCGCTGATCGGTAGAGTGGCTCCAGGTAATAAAAAAGGTTTGGTTTTCGGTAAACTCATCTGTTGCAAGGCCCGATGTGTTTAATATCTTGGTTTTTTGTATGGAGAGGTCAAGTGTTCCCCGGTAGGCATACCGCTTAAAATAATCGGGCTTAATATCCATCGTCCACCCACCATACGTGTAAATATCCGACCGCACCGTTACATCCCAGTTATCATTAAGTACCTTATAATAGCCCAGGCCCTGTAGCCCAAGCCCCTTGCTGAAGTCGTTTATAAAGGCAGGGGCCAGTATGCCCGAATGCCTGCCACGCTCCAGCGGAAAAATACCAAAAGGTATCACTATGGGCAACGGCACCCCCTCAAACTCCGGTATGGCAGGGCCGGTTACCGCTATTTTATTATTCACAATCTTCATTTTGCGTGCAACAAATGCAAAATGCGGTGTATCTAAGTTACAGGTAGTAAAGCGGCCATGAGATGCGTACTCGGTATTTGCATCAACCTTCTTAACTGTTTCGGCGTATACAAACATTTCCCCTTCCTTATAAAACGTATTTTTTGTAAGGCCCCTTTGGTTTTTCATGTTAAACTTAATGGTATCCGAAATCGATTCGGATTGCCCTTGCTTCATCTTTGGCTTGTTTAACGGGTTATGGCTGGTATCGGTACCCCCAAAAGCGGTTATAAGCTGTGTTTCCTGGTCGTACTGTATGGTATTGGCATCAAGGGTAAGGTCTTTATACACCGTGTTGGCCTTGCCATACAGGTAAAACTGCTTGGTAGGTATTACCAGTACCGCAGAGTCTTCTGCCTTATATTGCACAGGTGCATCAAGAGAATCTTTGGAAAATGTAAGTGTATCAGTAATCACTTTTTTAGTGGTATCGCTATGCAGCGTGTCGCCCAAAGTTTTTTTAACAGTGTCTGCTGTTGAAATATTTTGCCCGGCAGGTTTTCGCTTTGTGGTATCAGCATCAATATGCTTTACAGTATCCGCCTCATCATTTGTTAACGATTTGAGAATTCCTTTAAAATGCCTGTCTTTTGCGTCAATATGAAAGGTAATAACAACAAGCAGGAGCATTATTAGCCCCTGAAGTATATATTTTGCAGTAACTTTACGTTTGTACAACATATGTATTGAAACAAAAATAGGGCTTAAAGGATAAATGATTTGTGAAGAATAATTTTAATGAACTGTATTTATGTTAAGAAAACCTGTTTTACTTCTGCTGTATCCTGTTATTTTACTGGCTTTTACATCCTTTAAACCTGCCCCGGAAAAGCATACAACAACAAAACATACACAACCGGGACAGCATAAACTTAAAACAATCATTATTGATGCAGGCCATGGCGGGCCCGATGGCGGCGCTGAAGGTGAATACAGCAATGAGGCTGACATAACCCTTGCCATTGCATTAAAACTTGGCAAAAAACTGGAAGACTCCTTGCCAAATTGTAAAATAGTATATACCAGAAAAGATCATGACCTGCCCGGCGGGCTTATGGACCATAATGCCGCCAACCGCCTGCGCGCCACTATTGCCAATGAAAACCATGGCGACCTTTTTATTGCCATACATGTAAACGATGCGGCACACCCCTACAAACGCGAGGTAATTGGATATCGCAAAGAAACTTACTACACTGGCAAAGGCAAAAAACGCGCAAAACATACACGTACAGTACCTATTGTAAAATCTACAAGGCTGCCTGCAACAGTGGCTGGCACACAAACGTATATATGGGCCGTTGGCAAAAACGACCAGAAAAAAATATTTGTGGCAAATAACGAGGAAGAGATATATGGTGAAAAGGCCGACAGCACTTTTCAGTATTTCGACAGCCCTGAAGCTAAAATATTGGCCTCTTTACGAACACAAAAATATTTTAACAACAGCCTGCTGATAGCAAACTATGTGCAGGATGAAATAAGGAATACCGACCGTAATGACATGGGTGTACAGCAGCGCGACTGGGAGGGCATTTGGGTATTGCAGGCAACAGCCATGCCCAGTATACTGGTAGAAACCGGCTTTATTTGCACCCCTTCGGAAGAAGATTACCTTAACAGTGAAAAAGGCCAGAACGAAATGAGCAACTGCATATATAATGCTGTGGTTCGCTATAAGCATAGTATTGAAGGCGGCCATTAGAATTTTTATGCAGGGCATTTGCCAACACTTATTATTTACAATATCCGTTTAACAACTAAACACGGTACCGCAAACCGTTTTTGCAAACGGCCGCCCCTCTGCTTTTAGCAGGATTACTCTTACATTTGCTGAAAAAGTATTTTACGGCAGGGGTTATTTATACTCTTTCTGAAAAAAT
>CAZRDD010000229.1:0-8049 GCA_964598675.1 uncultured Parafilimonas sp. | reverse complement strand
GTTTTAATTATTGCAGATGCCAGTTACAGCGGGGCTATGCGCAGCCCGGCATTTGATGATGGCTATAACGATTCGCTGTCCATGCGGGCAAAAAGTACGCAAATATTAACCAGTGGCGCTGCAGAAGCAATACCCGGCGCAGGTGTTTTTGTACCAACAATTTTACTGGAGCTAAAACTTAACAGCAGCCATTACATGCTGGCCAGCCAGCTTTATATTAACATAGCCAAAACCATTATGCTTCAAACCGGCAAAACGCCCATTTTTAAGCCGTTGGAAGGCGTACGTAACAGCATTAGTTACGGCATGTTTTATTTTAGAAAAAACATTGAGCTGTGCGATGCAACGGGGCCAGCAACAAGTTATTAACCCTGCCGCCAAGGTGGTTGGGTGGGCTTGCCATTGCATATCTGCTGGTAATAACGGTATATCTGTTTATTCGGCAGCGTTTAGCCAATCCGCAAGCGTTATACCCCCCCCAGCCCTTGTTACTTTTTTGTGTAATAAGTAAAGCTGCCACCATCAAATTGAAAATTGCCCGATACCAGGGTTAAATTGTTGCCGGTAATATCCAGGTACACCTTTTGGGCGGTGGTGTTGCCATCGTAAATAATGCGCGTGGTATACTTACCGGCGGGTATTAGTGTGCCGGTGGTATAGGGGGCGGTGGTATCGTTATAGGCCAGGCTATAGGTGCCGCTTTTGGCAAGGGTGTCGGCACTAAAAAGCTGGTAAGTGCTGTCGGTATTAAGTTTTAGCAGGTTGCCTGTATTGGGCGCAAAGTACTTTATAAAGTTGCCTTCTAACCTAAACAGCTCCCAGGTACCGGTAAGGGTAGCCGGTGGCGTATAGGTATTGGTGTTTTTTTTGCAGGCCATGGTGCAAATAGTAACCAGGGCAACAAGCAGCAGCAAGGGTTGTTTCATACGCAAGTTTATTTTGGTTGACTCACCCAGTGCCGCATTCGTTGCAAAGGGGGGAGAAATGTTTTGGGTTCCAGTGTTTCGGGTTCTGTGTTCAGGGCTTTGTGTTTTTTGTTCTGTGTTCTTCGGTTCGTACCTTGTACCTCTACACTCGTACTTAGCTTATCGGCACAAGCACTTTGTGGCTATTTTATTGGGGGTATTGCGTACATTGCATAGCGCATGTTATTACTTTATACAAAAAATAAATAAGCAGCAGGTATACTATGGCAAACAATAAAAAGAGAAGAAAGCCACCCATAAAACCTATTGGTTTTCGCAGAAAGGCTTTAGATGAAATGTGTGCAAAATACCCGCATTACAAGCTTAAGAGCAATTTTTTGGGTGCTCTTTTTTTTGTGGGTATGATACTTATTATTTGGGAGATAGAAATATACAGGGTTACCTTTATTAAGGCAAAAATACTTACGCTTGTGTGGTTGCTAACGGGTGTGCTTATAACACCCTTGTTTAAAAAAATATTTAACATTTACTGCTTAAACCCTTATACGCCTGGGCGCTCGCCTATTTTTTTTCATGTGCTTTTTAACACGGTATCGTTTGGCAGCATTTTAATATTCCTTTTTATGTTTATAAACCAAACGTTTGGCAGCCAGTACAAAACTTTTATCACGTTGCCTATTCAATCGTATGGTCATTTTGCAAAAACAAGAAGAAGCTGCGGGCAAGCGTATGCCCACGTAATTTATAAAGGCGAGGAAAAAGAATTGGTTTTTGGTTGTGATACCAAAATAGAAGATTATCAAAGCGTGCAACTCGAAATTTCAACAGGCTTGTTTGGCTTTGAGGTTATAACCAACCAAACATTAACACCGGGGCAATGGTAGCAGCAGCAAGGGTTGTTTCATACGCAGGTTTATTTTGGTTTACTCACTAGTGCCGCATTCGTTGCAAAGGGGGGGGAAGAAATGTTCTGGGTTCTGTGTTCTGGTTTTGTGTTCTTTGTTCTTTGTGTTCGCACCTTGTACTTCTACATTCTTACTTAGTATGGTTCGTACCCCGTACTTCTTTATTGGTACTTACACATTCGTACCCCGTACTTCTTTCTTCGTACTTACAACTTCGTACCTTGTACTTCTACATTCGTACTTACCACCCCTCTCTAAAAAATCTTCTCCCCCCAAACCACCCGGCATGCCGGTTTCGTATTTACCTTTACGGCTATGGATGCACAACAACAATTGCCGGTATTAGATGCCGCCGAACTGCGGGTACTGGGCGCGCTGATGGAAAAAAGCAAAACCACGCCCGATTATTACCCCATGACCATTAATGCCCTCACCGCCGCCTGCAACCAAAAAACATCGCGCAGGCCCGTGGTGCAGTACGATGAAGAAACCGTAGCCGCCACCCTCAATACGCTAAAACGCAGGGGCCTTGTTTCCACCGCCACCGGTGGCAGCAGCCGCAGCATAAAATACAAACACAATTTTGCCCTGGTATACCCCGTAACGCAGGAGGAGGTAGCCATAATGTGCCTGCTGTTTTTACGCGGCTACCAAACCCCAGGCGAAATAAACACCAACAGCGGCCGCATGTACGAGTTTATCGACCTGGAGGAGGTGCAAACCGTCCTCGATAAACTGGCCACCAGCCCGCCCGCCTTTGTGGTGCAGCTGCCCCGCAGGCCCGGCCAAAAGGAGGCCCGCTACACCCACCTGTTTGCCGGCACGCCCGACCCCGCCGCCTTTGCCGACACACCCGATGAGCAGCCCATTGCCTACACCCCCGGCAACTTTGAGGCCCGCCTGGAAAAACTGGAGCAGGATTATGCCGCCCTTAAACTGGCCTTCGACAGCCTTATGAAGGAGCTTAACGGCTAACCCCGTGTAGAGGTTGGAAGGGTTGCAGGTTGCTGGTTACTGGGTGGAAGGCAGATGGTGTAAGGTTGAAGGTATAGGGTGTAAGGTGCAGGCAACGTGCGCACACTACAAACCACAAACTACAAACCACAAACTACAAACAGTTCTTCTCCCACCCGTTTTGCCTTACATTTGTTTAAGCGCCCTGCGCTGTTAAAACAATCACCACCATGAAGATATTTGCCATAGCCCTGTGCAGCCTGTTAATGCTGCAGGCCGTTGCACAACCCCAGGCCACCAAACAGCCCAATATATTGTGGGTGGTGTGCGAGGATATTTCGCCCTACCTGGGCTGCTATGGCAATACACAAATAAGCACCCCTAACCTGGATGCGCTGGCGGCGCAGGGCATACGGTACACACATGCTTATACTACTGCGGGTGTGTGCGCGCCCAGCCGTTCGGCCCTTATAACGGGCATGTACCAAACCTCTATAGGCACACAGCACATGCGTACTATAAACGGTGCTGCGGGGGCTAAATACTCGCCCGTGGCCGATTATTCGGCCGTGGTACCGGCGTATGTAAAATGTTTTCCCGAGTACCTGCGGCAAAACGGCTATTACTGCACCAATAACGAGAAGCAGGATTACCAGTTTGAAGCCCCCGTTACCACCTGGGACGAAAACGGCCCTGCCGCATCGTGGCGCAACCGCCCGCAGGGCAAACCATTTTTTGCCGTGTTTAACCTGTTCATCACCCACGAAAGCCAGTTGTTTATGCGCGAGAAGGATAGTCTGCTAACGAACCCCGACAGCCTTACCGTGCCGCCTTTTTACCCCGATACCAAAACCGTGCGCCGTGGCATTGCACGCCTGTACAGCAATATTCAAATAATGGACGGGCAGGTGGGCCAACTGCTTGCCATGCTTAAAGCCGATGGACTGTACGATAATACCATCATCTTTTTTTACAGCGATCATGGCGGCGCCCTGCCCTGGATGAAACGCGAGGTGCTGGAGCGTGGCATACACATTCCCTTAATTATAAAAATGCCGGGCGCACAGGGTGCCGGTACGGTAAACAGCAGTATGGTAAGCTCAATAGATTTTGCGCCTACCGTACTATCGCTGGCGGGTATAAACATACCCGCTTACATGCAGGGGCAGGCGTTTATGGGGCCGCAGAAAAAAGCCCCCCGCACCTACATTTTTGCCGGCCGCGACCGTATGGATACCGAGTACGACAGGGTACGCGCCGTACGCAGCCTGCACTTTGAGTACCTGTATAACTATATGCCCCAAAAGCCCTACTACCAGGATATTGAATACCGCAAAAGCATACCCATGATGCGCGAAATACTGGTGCTGAGGGATGCGGGCAAGCTTAACAACTTTCAGGCGGCCTGGTTTAAAACAAAGCCGGTAGAGGAGCTGTACGATATGGATAACGACCCCAACCAGTTGCACAACCTGGCGGCCAACCCTAAATACGCCGCCACCTTAAAGCAACTGCGGGCCGCCTTTACCAACTGGACGAACAAGGTGGGCGATATGGCCGCCATTAGCGAGAAGGATATGATTAAAAAATGGTGGCACGGCCTTAGCACCCCGCCCCAAACCGATACGCCGTTAATAGCCGCAACCAGCCACGGCCTAAGCATAAGCTGCGCCACCAAAGGCGCTTCCATAGGGTACCGGGTTATAACGCCCGGTGCCGCACCCATGCCCCTGCATACCGTTACCACCTGGGATTTTGGGGCCCTGTTTAACCCCGCTGTTAACAACAAACAGGTACAGGCAGCACCCGTTTGGCAGGTGTACACCGGCCAGCCCATCACCCTGCACCCCGGCGATACCCTGCGGGTTAACGCCATGCGCATTGGGTACAAAGCAGCCCAGGCCAATTATGTGCAGCCCTAACAGCCTGTAACCGTTTATTGTGCGGTTGTTTTGTGGCCCCGGCAGCAGTGGTACTATTAAGCTTTGGTTGCGTCGCACACTTGTACGGTTGTAACGTTGTTGAGCTTGGGGAGGAGAGGAGGTGTAAGGGTTGCAGGTTACTGGTTACTGGATACAGGGTAAAAGGAGGAAGGTGTAAGGATTGCCCTGAATGGCTGCGTCTGTCAGCGACGGGTAACACCCATCGTGGCAATTGTTGTATATATTCCACCTTGCCCCTAAAGAGCTAAATCTGTTAGCGATGGGTAACACCTATCGGCACAGTTACATTCTTACATATTAACCGCCAACCCCGCAGCAACTTCTTTTTTTAAACAAATACCTGTACGTATAACCCCATGTAAAGCCCGTGCCTTGCTAAAAACCTGTGTCCAAATTTAAAGTGCCCCCCCCTTTGGCAAACACCGGGCATTTTATTACCTTTAGTTAACTGTTACAAGCAAAACAACCCTTATGCAAAAAATAACCACACCGCTTTTCTGTACACTGTGCTTTAATATTTTGTTTGGCCAAAGCAACTACGATAAATTTAAAGTGCTTTTTAAAACAAACGACACCGCAAAAATAAAAGCCTTTATTAAACAATGGGAGGCTGCCAGCCCTAACGACCCCGAGCTGTATACCTCTGCCATAAACTTTTATTTTATAAACAGCAGGCAGGAGATATTGTCGCTGGATAAGCAACAGGTAAAACCCCAAAGTTTTAAAATAACTGACAGCGCTGGCAACACAACCGGGTATTTAAGCAGCAATGCAGCTTACAATATAAAAGTGGTAAGCATGGCAATTAATTATGCCAATACGGGTATTAACAAATTTCCCGACCGGCTTGATATTAGGTTTGGCAAATGTTATATGCTTCAGCAAATTGGCGATTACGAAAATTTTACACAGGAACTTATTAAGGCTATTGACTACTCGGCCATAAATAAAAACAATTGGTTGTGGACGGAAAATAAAAAGCAAGAGGGCGGTGAGGCATTTTTTTTGCTTACCATACAAGATTATTTAAAGCAGCTGTATGATACCCAAAACGACAGCCTGCTTACTTACGTGAAACAAATAGGAGAGGCCACTATTAAGTATTATAAAAACAGTGTTGAAATATTAACAACCACAGCGGTTGCTTGTTTGCTTACCAACAATTACAGCAAAGCCATTGAGTATTTGAAGCAGGCCGAAACATTAAACCCTAAAGACTATATAGTGCTGAGCGATATAGCGCAAGCGTATAAACAAACCGGCGACAAAGAAAACGCAATTAAATATTATAAGCTGGTCGAAAAATATGGAGACGAATCTACAAAGCAACTTGCCAAAAAAAATATTAAGGAATTAAAGAAGTAAGTTTTACAGCCGTACAGGCCCTGCGCCGCCGCTATTGTAACTAAAACCAATATGTTAACCACCACTGCGCATAAAGCGGGTAACATTCGCCTGCATTAATATTTAAGCTAATCGTAATTGCTTCGTAAGGGCTGCATCCAATAGTGATGGGTAACACCCATCGCTACAATGCGCATACATACCGCTATTGCCCCGAAGGGGGTACATCTATACAGCATTACCTTTGCTGATATTTACATGCAACACCCTTACACAAACTACAGCATGTAAGCAAAGCTTGATTTTGCCAATGGGTTAGCCTTTTAATAGTAATACCACAATAACCACAAATGCAGCAAAAAACAGCACAACACCCGCACAGCCTTTATTGCCAACGGAAGAACCTGTTGGTATGGGGTGGCCTAACAGCGTTTCAACATAGTCTTTTGCTTCTCTTACACTAACGCCAGTGGAATCTTTATATAATTTAACAGCGTTTAAATATTGGTTTGCGTCGCAAAGGCGTTTTATTTTCTCATCTAATACTGCTGCTTTTTCGGCTTTTTCTTCGGCACTAAGGGGTATCTCTATTTCTTTATAACCTTGGCCCGGTAAAAATTCGTGCCCGCAGTTAAGACAGGTAATAATAATTCTGTTACTGCTGCTGCCTAATATATCTACATTGCCAATTGCCTTTATTCCACTAAAACCTTTTTTGTTGGCTGATATTTGGTTGCTTTTGCACTTAGGGCAGCGAACTTCGTTGTTCATATAATACTTTTTTTAAGGTATGGTAATGAGGGTTAAATATACCAATAAGGCTAACAGGTTATTGCAGGTGCCACAAAAAAAATACAATCATTTTTTAAGCAGCGGTGTTACATACCTGCGTATACAACACCGCTGCTATGGTGTACACCGGCTAATAAACCTGTTCGTGCCAAACAGGTGTGTTGTCGTCTTTAAAGCCCAATACAATCACCCTGAACTTTTTGGTAATATCGTTGTTAAAAAATTTTACTTTAATTTGTTGCGCAGCTGTATCGGCATATAACAGATTGCTCCAGCAAAGCACTTCCCTGGTATCGTTTTTCCACTCGTTGTACACCACGTTGCTGTTGTAATAAGGCATCATAATTTCGGCCGGTTTTTTATAGCCCTCAACGGTTATGTTGTTTAAGGGTTTTATTTGCTGAAACATTTCTTCGCCACGACGTAGATAAATAAGTATGTATGAATTTACTCCGCGGGCTTCAGTTTTTACCATTGCCACATCCGATATAGCGGTTAACTTAACCTGGTCTACGCTTGCAGGAAATTCATCAATAAAATACAATGCACGGCTATGATCGCCTGGTATACGGCCCTGCAGCCAGTAATACAGGTTGTTGCCAACCACACCGTTTTGCACCTTGTTTATAAAATCGTAAATGGTTTCTCTTTGGGTATAAAACCTGCCCGAACTCAGTTTTTCGTCCAGCAGCTGGGTGGGCGTTTTGGTAATTGTTTTTACAATCACTTCTTTTAACATACGCGTACTTTCCTGCACGGCTTTCTCGGTTTTTACGTTGGCGGTGCTGCGTACAATTTCGGCAGGCGGCGGGGCTGTTTCTACGGGTTTTGCAACAGTGTAAGCGGGTATGGGCAATGCGCCGTTGTAAGGGGCTGTGTTATCCAGTTTGGTAACATCAATCTTTACATCATCGGCAAATATTTTTTTATTCCCAATTTTATAGCTAAGGCCTGCCTTACCTTCAAACACCAGGCTGTCAATTAAAAAATGGCCTTCTGCATCTGTTTTTGCCTGGTAAAACTGCCTGGTTGAGTCGGACATAAAAAACGCCAGGCTAAGCGGGGTGTTGGCCAGCAGTTTGTTTTTATAGTGTACCGTGGCTTTGTACGCCAAAAAATTATCCTTATTATGGGTTATACCAGGGTATTTGCCTGCCAGTGCATCGGCCCATTTAAAGCACTTAC
>CAZRDD010000228.1:0-8056 GCA_964598675.1 uncultured Parafilimonas sp. | reverse complement strand
GCAGGTAACCCGTATCCTGGGTGGAAAGGTAATGCGCGTACAACATATTGGCAAGCCAGGCCCCTGCCGTGGTAAACGTACCCCAGGTAGGGCCATCCATAGGGGCGGCAACACGCCATAAGTCGGAGTTTTGATGAAACACCCAGCCCCTGCAATTGTAATGCTCCTTTGCCACTTTGCTGCCATCATCAGCCACTTCCTTTACAAATTGCACCAATGGTTCAGCACATTCCGCCAGGTTAAGGCTTTGTACCGGCCAGTAATTCATTTGCAGGTTGATGTTGGTGGTATATTTTGCATCCCACATGGGGTTGGCATCCTGGTTCCAGATGCCTTGCAAGTTGGCAGGCTGACTACCCGGCCTTGAGCAGGCTATCATTAAATACCGTGCAAACTGGCTGCACAAGGCGGCCAATGAGGGGTCTGGCGCGGTTTGAATACCCGACAGCCGCAAATTGGTTGGCAAAAAAGATACAGGAGTATTTTCCAGGTGAAAGCTTAAACGGCCAAACAGCTTCTGGTAATCCGCCAGCGCAGCAGCGCGTATTTGTGCATAGTTTTTGTTGCGTAGTTGCTGCCAGTTAGCTTCCACCCTTTGGTGGGCATTTGCACTTACATTTTTATAATTTACAAAATTGGTGGCAGCAACAAAATACAGCGTAACAGTATCGGCATTGCTGACAACAAGGTCTACTCCGTTTTTTATTTCGACAGTGCCTCCGCTGGCCACTGCATGCAAACGGGCTTCATACTTCAGCGCCCCTTTTATACCCATATAATCGGCAGACTTACCCGTTAGCACCAGGCAGTTATTACCTTCGCCATCCATACGAAAGTAGTCTGTAGCATAGTTGGAATGGGTTTGATTTCTCACCCCCTGCAGGTTGGCCTGAAATGATATAGAAGATGGTTTACTGGCAGTTAGCCTGATGGCGATTACCTGCCCTGGTGCTGATGCCAAAACCTCTCTTTGGTAGGTTATTCCATTGGCTGTGTAAGTGGTGGTGGTGATGCCGGTTTCAAGGTTTAACCAGCGCTTATAATTTTGAATACTGTCTTCGTTATTAAACCGGAGATAGAGATTGGCAAGGCACTGGTATTTCTGCTGTTCTACCGGGTAGCCCATCAGGGCACGCCCAAAAAGGTTATGGGCCTCTAAAAACTTCCCTTCAAATACTAGTTTTTGAACCTGGGGCAACGCTTTATATGCCCCTTTTACAACGGTTGAGTAAGGCCCGCCTGTCCAGTAAGTGGCTTCGTTAAACTGTATACGCTCTTCTTTATTGTTGCCAAAAACCATTGCCCCTAGCCTTCCGTTGCCTACGGGCAATGCTTCCTCCCACTTGGCAGCAGGCGAGGTAAACCATATCAGGGTTGAGGGGTCAAATTTACCAGCATCAATAGGTGATGCGTCGTTGTTATCCTGCGCAAAACACGTTGCTGCGCTAACCAAGCTGAGCAGCAACAGGTATATTTTAGTAAGCTTCATACAACGGCAAGCCAGTGCTATACCAGCACCACTTCGTCTGCATCATCTTTCTCCTTCCAGCGCACCATTACTTTTTGGGAAGGGAAGGTGTCAATCGTTCTGCCAATGTAATCAGCATGTATGGGCAGTTCTCGGCTAAAACGGCGGTCAATCAATACGCACAGTTCTACTTTGGCGGGGCGGCCAAAGTCCAGCAGGGCATCCAGTGCCGCACGGATGGTTCTTCCTGTCCACAATACATCATCAATAATAATCACCTGCTTATTTTCAATACTGAAATTAATATCGGTTTTATTGGCAATTTTCAATTCTTTGCGTACATCATCCCTGTAAAAGGTGATGTCCAGCTTACCGTATTTTATATTTTCAGGTGCTACAAGTGTTTTAAGTTCGTTCACAATCCTGTCGCTCACGTAAATGCCACGGGGCTGCATACCAATAATTACAGTATCCTTTAACTGCAAATGGTTTTCCAACACCTGGTGGGCCAGCCTTTTAATGGATAAAGCAACTTGTTGTTCTGTTAAAATGGCTTTCAATATCAGTCAATTTTGCACTAAAATACTTTAATCGGGCACATTAGCAAAAAAATCACTTTAAGGCAATGCCTAAAAAAACAAACACAGGCATTATTGCAGTAATCAATTACCTTAAAAATGCCTGTGTTTAATATACTTACCTGGGGCGATGATGATTAATACGCCTCTAAAATAGCCTGGGTATTGTAAAACTCTTCCGGCAGTTTAATAGAGGCTATCAGTTTCTCCTCCAGCATATTTGCAAATGTTTCAAAATAAACAATTACATCTTCTCTTTTATTGCGTTTAAGCCAGCGAAAACCACCGGGCAATTGGTTTAACACCTCGCGGTTATCAAGGTATTCAAGGTTATGGATATCCGAAGGCGTTAACCCAATATCCATCAACCGGGTGAGCAACAGGGATACTGGCGCATCGGTTACGCCGCAATACTCCTCCGCAAGCTCCGTCCACTCCCCAATACCGGTATGGGCATGCTGCAATATTTCCTCCTTAGTAAGGCGGGTAACATTTTGTAAAAGATTGCCACAATTACAGGCACCGTGGTTGCCCCATGCATAATGTGCACCATCCTTTAGTTTTTGTGCCGTAGCCCGCAAAGCTTCAACCAGTTGCAAAGTAGGATTTGCCATAAAAAATTGCTTTAATACAGTTATAAACAAATTTTTCTAACAAATGTTTTACGCCGCCAACACATTAATAGGCTGTCCGTAAAATTTTATGCTTCACCCAAAAAGGCATACCTGTAATCAACCGGTGGGTTAAAGGTTTCTTTGATGGTCCTGGCACTTAACCAGCGGTAAAGGTTAAGCATGCTGCCTGCTTTATCGTTGGTACCGCTTGCGCGGGCGCCGCCAAAAGGCTGCTGGCCAACCACTGCTCCAGTAGGCTTATCGTTTATGTAAAAGTTACCGGCACTATTGCGTAAGCGGTTGGTGGCCAGGGCTATCGCCTGCCTGTCCTGTGCTATAATGGAGCCTGTTAATGCGTAGGGAGATGTTGTATCAACCAGCGTCATAGTCTCCTCAAAAGCCTCAGCATCATACACATAAATGGTTAATACCGGCCCGAATATTTCCTCGCATAAGGTTGGGTATTTGGGGCTTTTTGCTTCAATTACCGTTGGTTCAATAAAATAACCAGTGGTTTTATCGTAGTTGCCGCCTGCAATTATCTCAGCATCAGCATCTTGCTTTGCACGCTCAATATAACCTGCTATTTTATCAAAACTCTTTTCATCAATAACGGCGTTGATAAAATTGCTAAAATCTTCCACCGAACCAATTTTCATGGTTTTAAGCTGTGCAACCAGCTTCTCTTTAATCTCTTCCGCAATGTTAGAAGGCAGGTATGCCCTTGAAGCGGCAGAACATTTCTGGCCCTGGTACTCAAACGCACCACGGGCTAAAGCAGTTACTACAGCATCTACATCAGCACTTTTATGCACCATTACAAAATCCTTACCACCGGTTTCGCCAACAATACGCGGGTAGCTTTTTAGTTTGCCAACGTTCTCCCCTATCGTTTTCCAAATATGGTTGAATACCTTTGTCGAGCCGGTAAAATGCACCCCTGCAAACTGCGGGTGACTAAAACTAATATCACCCAATACCGGTCCATCCACATAAATAAGATTTATCACACCATCGGGCAGGCCAGCCTCCTTTAAAATACGCATAAACATTTGTGCACTATAAATTTGTGTGTGGGCGGGTTTCCAAACCACCACATTGCCACAAAGCGCCGCGCTGCATGGCAGGTTGCTGCCTATGGCTGTAAAGTTAAAAGGGGTAATTGCCAGCACAAAGCCTTCCAGCGGCCGCCACTCCAGGCGGTTGTGCATGCCTGTGGCCGATATTGGCTGCTGCTTATATATTTCACTTAAAAAATGAACGTTAAAGCGGAGAAAATCTATCGCCTCGCAGGCGCTGTCTATCTCTGCCTGGTAGGCATTCTTGCTTTGCCCCAGCATAGTGGTACCGTTCATGTAAGGGCGGTATTTTGTAGCAATAAGGTCTGCGGCTTTTAAAAATATATGCGCCCTTTCTTCCCAGGGCAGGTTAGCCCAGGCTTCCTTAGCAGCCAATGCAGCATCAATGGCCTGCGTTACATGCTCAGCACCCCCTTCGTGAAAATAGCCCAATACATACGCTTTTTCATGTGGTGGGTTAAGGGGCAGTTTTTTACCAGTTCTTACTTCTGCGCCGCCAATATACATAGGCACATCAATGCATTCGCTTTTTAAAGAGGCTATGGCTTTTTTAAGCGCAGCCTTTTCGGGAGACCCTGGGGCGTATTGCAGTATAGGTTCATTGGCAGGCAGCGGGTAACTAAAGGTTCCTAAACTCATAATAAGGTTTTAAAATGTGCAAGAGGGTGCAAAATTATAGCAATTACTAACACACATTAGCTAATTGGGCAATGTATTAAACAGGTAACGATAGCAGCGCCTGCCCTCATAGCTGGTAAAGCTTTCCGTATAAAAAATTATGGAGAGAAAATATTCCCGGTGCTCAATCTAAACCCAAACAAGAATAATCTGCTGCCAGCATGCAAATGCCGGGAGCCGTAATTATTTCTGCTTAATTTTTTCAATAATAGAGGTTGTAGAAAACCCTTCTAAAATAGGGTTTATAATAACCTTACCGCCGTTTTCCATCACTTCCTTTGCGCCTACAATCTGCTCCAGGGTATAATCGCCCCCTTTAACAAGCACATCGGGCTTCACCAGGTTAATAAGGTTTAACGGGGTATCTTCTTCAAAAATTACTATGGCATCGGTAATAACAAGCGATGCCAGTATTAGTGCGCGGGAATGTTCGTTGTTTACAGGGCGGTTTTCGCCTTTCAGTTTTTTTACACTGCTGTCTGCATTTACCCCCACTACCAGCAGGTCGGCTGTTTGGGCTGCCTGGGATAGCGAAAAGATATGCCCTTCGTGCAAAATATCGTAACAGCCGTTGGTAAATGCTATTGTTTTACCGGTAAGCCTTGCCACTGCCACAAACAACTCCAACTGCTTACGGGTTAATATTTTATGCGGAACCGATGCCGTGTTTCTCATAATACCTGTTTCTTCTTTTAACTGCAAAATATGCTAAAGTACCAAAGATAAGCACAAACACCACCTGTGCAAGCATCAGCAGCCAGCCCGAGGCCCTGCCTATATTCTCGTTTATATTATATAACAACAATGTTTTTTGTATAGCCCAAGGATATGCGCCCAAACCACCCGGCGCTACAATTATACCAAATGTGCCACATACCAGCAGCGCAACACCCGTGGCAATGCCCAGGTGCCGGGTTTCTACAAGGGCAAAGCACCCCATCCAGGTAGATAAGATATAACAAAGCCAGATTAACAGGGTGTACAGGATAAACAGCTTTTTATGCCGGAGCTTTTTAAAACTGCCGAAGCCTTCCACTAGGCCCCTGAATATTTTGGAGAAACCGGAACTGGCTTTTTTACCCTCCCGCTTAACAAAATAAGTTACTGCAACAATCACTGCAATCATTAGTGTAGAGACTATAAGCCAGAAGCCCAGGCCGCCACTGTTCAGTTTTTGATTAATTTTTAAGATTATACCCTCTGCAAAGTCACTAAAAAAACCATATTGCAAAAAAAATGCCGATACCGTTAGTATTACCAGGCAAAGCAAATCCACAGCCCGCTCGGCCAGTATAGTACCTATTAATTTTTCAACAGGTATTTTATGCTGCTTCGCCACCACTGTGCAACGGGCTATTTCCCCCGCCCTGGGTATAAACTGGTTGGCCAGATACCCTATCATTAAACCACAAAACAGGTCGAACACGGGTGGCTTATAGCCCATTGGCTCAATCAGTTGCTTCCAGCGCAGGGTGCGGAAAAGGTGGCTGCACAGCATTAACGCAAAAACGGGCAGCAATAAAAGGTAATGTGCCCTTAGCAATGCTTCCTTAATGTCATGCTTATTTTGCTCTTTTACATCCTTAAGAGAAAGCCATATAAAAAAAGCGGCAATGCCAAATGCAAGGGTATATTTTAATATGAGGGTCAATACTTTTTTCATACCGGATAACAGGAAAGATAGAAAACAAAACCCACTGATTACGTTAAAATTAATATTGTTTTTACAAAATCCAGTTTTGCATTAAAGCTAACCTGTTGTTAATGTTACACTTTTTATAACCTGTTGCCTTCTTTTGGAAAAACGATGCTGGGCTTAAAAGTTTTGCCTTCTTCAAAGTCAATTGAGGCGTAGGAAATAATGATAACAATATCCCCCACCGCTCCTTTGCGTGCTGCCGGGCCATTAAGGCAAACCGTGCCACTACCCCTGCGGCCTTTAATAACATAGGTTTCAAGCCTCTCGCCATTGTTAACATTCACTACCGTTATCTTCTCATTCTCAATAAGGTTGGCAGCATCCATCAAGTCTTCATCAAGCGTTAAACTGCCTACATAATTAAGGTTTGCCTCCGTTAATACAGCCCTGTGCACCTTCGACTTTAGTATTTCTATCATCATAAGGGTGCAAAGTTACTTAAGAAAATATATTAATTTGTGGATTGAGCCTTCTTGCGCTGGGTGGGGCTTGGCTAAACAATGATTTACACTACTATGCCAAGTTGATTTAACAATTATTTTATTAAATCTGTTGATCTAAAAGTAGATACACATAACCAAAAACGAGTATTACACTAAACAATGTGCGAGAGGATGATGCCGGTGGCTACCGCCGCGTTAAGCGATTCTGCCCCGCCCTTCCCCTTAATGGTTAGCGGCTTTTGTATAAATGAGAGTATTTCGGGCCGTATCCCCCGGCCTTCGTTGCCTATTATTAATACGCCTTCATTTACTTTACCAGCGGTAGTAACATCCAAACCATCCAGCAGGGCTGCATACACCGGCACACCTGCCGCTTGCAGCCAGGGCTGCAATTGCTTATACCAAACATTAACCCTGGTGATGCTGCCCATAGTGGCCTGCACAACCTTGGGATTGTAAACATCGGCAGTATCTGTACTGGCAATTACCTGGGTAATGCCAAACCAGTCGGCAATTCGCAGAATCGTACCCATGTTACCGGGGTCCTGTATACCATCCAGCACAAGGCTAAAGGCACCCTTCAATTGGGGTTCAACGGGTATCGTGTGTTTTTCGGCAATGGCCACCACCTGATTGGGGGTTTGCAGGGCGCTTATTTTTTCAAGCTGCTCCGGCAATACAATCGTTACATCGCCCAAATGGCCGTTAACGGCAGCCCATTCGGCAAGTGCATATGTTTTTTTTAACACAAAACCTGCCTGCAATAACTCCTTTACCAGTTTAGGCCCCTCTGCAATAAACAAACCTTCGCTATCTCTGTTTTTTTTCTGGTACAAACTTTGAATATATTTGACATCATTCTTACTTATCACATTATGCATAGCAGGCCTGTTTATTATATATATATTCCTCTTTTAATTTTTTGTTTTTGCAGTATATTTAGTTGCAGCATCATCCCCAAAAAATATACTATTAAAAACTACCCTGTTGATACACCGTTTGTATTCAACAATAAAATAATCCTCAAAGGTAATTTAACCAAAGATGAAAAGAACAAACTGAACACCGAGCTGGTAAGTTACTGGGCAGACAGCCTATATGCGCCTAAAGAACAGCGCTTTGGTATTTTTTTCAGGATAAAGAACCCGCCAATTTTTGACACTGTAAATATTGGCCGTACCGAAACCTTTATGAAAGGTTACCTTAAAGCGCAAGGGTATTACAATACCCAGATAAAAACGACTGTTTTAATTGATACGGTTGCTGATAAAAAAGAACTGGTTGTTTTGCCCCTGCCCAAAAGCAGTGCTGACACAGTTTTAAACAATCTGCCCTCCCATAAAGATTCCGCACAAAAAAAGTATGTACAAAAATACCAGCGGCGTGTTACCATTATTGATACCATTTATACCGGCAAACAAACCATTATTGATTCCGAATTATACGCTTTAGAAACACCCAGGCTTCAGTTTTTAGCTGACTCCGCCAAAAAAGCCA
>CAZRDD010000227.1:0-8059 GCA_964598675.1 uncultured Parafilimonas sp. | reverse complement strand
GAAAGGAAAACCGGGGGGCAGGTTTTGCAGAATATACAGCAATACAGGCAGGCTGCCAGCAGACCCACCAATTACAATCACTTTATCGCTGTTATTATTACTCATAAGCCGCTATTCTTTTTTTCTGAATATTTTGGCAGTGCTATCAGTTGTTTCAAACTTGTCTTTAACACTGGTAAAAAGCAGCGACTCCTTTGTGCCTAAAGCAAGATAGCCTAACGGCGAAAGGCTGCCATAAAACAAACCGAGTACCCGGTTTTGTAAAACCCTGTCAAAATAAATAAGCACATTTCTGCAGCATATCAATTGAAACTCGTTCAATGCCGCATCGCTGCAAAGATTGTGCTGAAAAAATACTATCTTCTCCCGTATATCCTTTCTTATAATGGCATGGTCGTACCTGGCGGTATAATAGGATGAAAAATCGGCCCTGCCTCCTGCCTTTATATAGTTTTGCGTGTAATCCTTCATCATGCGCGCATCTATAATGCCCTGGCCAGCCTTCTCTATATTGGCGGGGTTAACATCGGTGGCATAAATGCGGCTGCGTTTAAGCAGGCCCGCCTCGTGCAGCAGGATGGATAAGGAAAAAACCTCCTCCCCGGTGGAGCAACCTGCATGCCATATTTTTATAGTGGGGTACGATGCCAGTACCGGTAATATTTTATGTGCCAGGTGTTTGTAAAAATGCGGGTCGCGAAACATTTCGGTAACATTTACCGTAAGGCATTCAAGCAACTGCCTTTCAAAACCCGGATTGTTTAAAATAGTTTGTTTAAGGCTGGCCGCAGTTTTAAGGGGGCAGGTTTCCAATAACTTTTGAAGCCTTCTTTTAAAGGAAGCCCTTGAATAGTTGGCAAAATCGTACCCGTATTGCTGTTTTATCAGTAAAATAATTTCATCAACTTCTCTATTAGTTATTTCAACCATAATTTGTTTTACCTGGCAAGCCATACGCGCATTGCCGACAAAAGCTTGTTAATATCAACCGGCTTGGCAATATAATCCGATGCCCCGGCCTGTATGCTTTTCTCAAAATCGCCCTGCATGGCTTTTGCTGTTAGTGCAATTACGGGCAGGTTTTCCAGCTTCATGCTGGTGCGTATATACCTCATCGCTTCGTACCCGTCCATTTCGGGCATCATAATGTCCATCAGCACAATGCTTATATCCTTGTTTTTTGTAAGCACCTCAATGGCTTCTTTGCCATTGTTGGCGGTATAAACAGTCATTTTATGCTCCTCCAGGGTAACGCTTAATGCAAAAACATTACGCATATCATCATCTACCAGCAGCACTTTTTTGCCCGCCAGCAAATCATCGTTGATGGATATGGCATTGCCAAAAACCTGTTTTTTTTGCGATTGCTTAATTTTATGCAGAAAAAGTTCCAGCTCATCCATCAGCCTTTGCCGGGCATGTTCGGAGTGCCTTATCACCACGGTGGAAAATTTCTTTAGCTTCCATTCATCCTCTTCCGAAATATCCTCATCCAGGTATATTATCAGCGGCACTTCATCCAGGGCACCAAACTCCTTTAAGGTAGAAAGTTGCTCAATGCCATCGTTAATGTTCTCGCCAATGTCAACAATAATGCAGTCAAATTTCTCCTGTTTCAATATGGCAAGTGCATCGGCCACCGTGTTTACAACGGTGCTTAGGGCGGTAATTTTATTGGCATGCAGCAGATCCTGCAACTCGTTGTTGCTTAAATGGCCGCCGCTGTAAAAAAGCACTTTTTTAATGTTTATGGCAAGGTAGTTACCTATCAGGTCAAACGCCTTCTCAAGGCTTTGGTTATCTACCGGTTTTTTTAAGTAGGCTAAGGCACCTTCGGTATGCTCGCCGGGGCTGTCCATTACGGATATGATATGTACCGGTATATGCTTTAGCTTGTTGTTTTTCTTTAGCGCTTTTAATACACTCCATCCATCAAGTACAGGCAGTTGTATATCCAGTATAATGGCGCTGGGCATGTATTTACTGGCATACATAAGCCCTTCATCACCGCTTAGGGCAATGATGGTTTTATATTGCCGCTCCCTGGCAAAATCCTGCAGCACTACGGCAAACTTAACGTCATCCTCCACAATAAGCATAATCTTATCATCACGGTTAATCCGGTCCCTGTCGTCTTTTATTTGCTGCTGAGCACTTGGGCTGGGTAAAAAGGTTTGTATGGTTTCCTTCCCTTTTTCAACCTGCTTGCCTTGTTGTTGCTGGGGCAGCAAAACGGTAAAACAACTGCCTGCGCCGGGGGTGCTTGTTAAACTTATAACACCGCCAAGCAGGCGTACAAGTTCCTTGCTGATGGAAAGGCCCAGCCCCGTACCGCCATATTTGCGGCTGGTGGAACCATCCGCCTGCTGAAATGCTTCAAAAATAAGGCGCTGCTTTTCCGCTGATATGCCTATGCCGGTGTCGGTTACCGAAATGGCTAAAATGTTTTTCTCCCCGGCTATGGTAAGGGCCTGCTCATCGCTGGCCTGGTAAAATTGCAGGGTAACAGCACCGGCAGTACCCGTAAATTTAAACGCGTTGGATAACAGGTTTTTTAATACCTGCTGCAGTTTTAGTTTATCGGTAACTATAAAGTCGGGTACGCTAACATCAATACGGGTGGTGAAGTTTATTTTCTTTTCTTCGGCCAGCACCTTAAACTGCGGTACAATATCTTCTGCAATATTATCTATGGTAACCCTTTCTGGTTGCAGTTCAACCTTGCCGGATTCAATTTTTGAGAGGTCGAGTATATCGTTAATAAGGTTCAGCAGTTCGTTGCCCGATTTATGAATGATGCCTGCATATTCGGTTTGTTTTTCTGTAAGGTTTTTCTGCTTGTTATCCGCCAGCAGGTTGGCAAGTATTAATATACTGTTTAAGGGTGTTCTTAACTCGTGCGACATGTTGGCCAAAAATTCCGATTTGTAGCGGCTTACGGCATCCAGTTCCTTCGCTTTTTCCTGCAAGGCAAGCCGGGCCGTTTCAACTGCCTCGTTCCTGCTTTCCAGTTCGGCATTTATATGGCGCAGTTCTTCTTCCTGCACTTTTAGTTCTTCTTCAGAGGCTTGCAATATTTCTGCCTGCCTGGTAAGTTCTTCGTTGGTAAGCCGCAATTCCTCCTGCTGGTTTTCCAAAATTTCCTTTTGCTCCTGTACCTGTTCCAGCAGGTGTATCACCCTTTCCCTTGTTTGGGCTGCGTGCAGCGATACCGCCATATTATCTGACACGGCCCTTAAAAGCTCCACCTGTTCGGGCGAAAACCCGCTGAACGATGCAAGTTCCACCACCCCCTTTAACTCCCTGCCTATATACAGGCCAATGGAGGCGAGTTCCACCGGCTTGGCACTGCCCATAGCGGAATGGATGGTCCAGAAGTTTTCCGGCACCTGCTTTAAAATCCGTATTTCTTTGGCCACAGGTAACCCGCCGGGCAACTGCGAGGGCTTAAATGAAACCTCCTCGTTAAAAACAGTTCCTGCGCTTGCTTTAACAGTAAGTACCTGTTTATCCTCATCAAACAGGTAAAAAACAGCGGCAGGCAACCCAATATAATCTGTAAGGTTTTTAATAATGTTATTCACCAGCCCGGCAAGGCTGTAAGCAGCGTGCATGCCATCGGTAATTTTTGTTATACCGGTTAACTGCCAGTTGCGTTTATCGGCATCTTCAATAAGTGCTTTTATGTTGTTGATGCTTTTTTGCAGGTTTGTTTCGGCTACTCCCCGGTTCCTGAGCTCCCTTACAATGTAAAAAATGAGTATGACTACAATGAGTAAAACAAGGATGGTGCCCGTTACCAATATCTGGGATGCAGTACCGTTGGCTTTTTCGTATTCCCCCTCCCGCAGGGCAAGCAGGCGTTGCTCTTCGGCATTTATGGTGTTTATCAACCGGCGTAAAACATCAATCTTTGCTTCTTCCTCAAGGGTTATCCTTGTTTTATAACCATTGTTTTGTATTGAATCGTTTTTGGTATTTTCCCAAAAACCTACCAGTTGTTTAAGTTCAGCATCAATACTGTCAACCTTTTTAGCTTGCTCCTGGTTATCGGTAACAAGTGCGCTAAGTTTATTTACTTCATCAAAAATTTGTGGTATGGCCAGCTTATAGGCAAGCAAAAAACTATCGTTGCCTGTTAACCTGAATGCCCTTCGCGAGCCACGCATTTCAATCATTTTAATGTGCAGCGATTTTACCTCGTTTGTTACCTGGTAAGTGTGGTGCACCCACTCCTGAAAATACGACTGCCTTTTAACCGTTTGGTAAGATATAATACCAATTACGATTACAAGCAAAACAGCGGCTGAAAACCCCGCATAAAGCCTGCTGGTGATACCTCTTTCCATTAGATGAATAAGTTGTAAGAAATAACAATGTTAACTATAAAATAATTATAATATGGGTGTCATAGCTGTTTTATTCAATTTATAATTTCGTTTTAAGCACTGCTTAACCCGCCGTTTGTGTAATTGTTAGCGCTGCCATTTTAAAAACTGCCTACATTGCTAAAAATGCTGCGCTATGACGATTAGGTTTAATGGATTTTTAGCAATTGCTTTATTAACGGCTTCCTGCAACGGCCATGCGCCTAACAGCGGCAAGCCGGATATACTGGCGGCCAACCTGGACACTACGGTTAGCCCCGGCGATGATTTTTTTGACTACGCCAATGGCGGCTGGATAAAAAACAACCCCATACCTGCCGACCAAAGCAGTTGGGGCATTGGTGGCCTGGTGGTGGAAGAAAACCGCAAAAGGTTGAGGGAAATAGCTGAAAAAGCAGCGAAAGCCCAGGCAGCGGAGGGTACGAATGAGCAGAAGATTGGTGATTTTTGGACTGTTGCGATGGATTCTGCTAAGATTGAAAAGGATGGCATTGCACCCATTAAACCCTTTTTAGATAAGATAGACGCGGTAACCGACGCCAAAAAACTGCAAAGCACTTTTGCTGAGTTTGATGTGATTGGCGTGGGCGGGCCTGTTGGCATGTATGTATCGCAGGACGATAAAAACAGCGAAGCATACGCATTGCATTTAGGCCAGGCAGGCATTGGCCTGCCGGAGAGGGAATACTATTTTAAAACAGATACCTCAACGGTAAAAATACGCGCCGCTTATGTAAAACATATTGCCAAGGTACTCACAATGATTGGCGGGGACAGCGCAAAAGCTGCCGCCGCCGCAAACAATATACTGGCATTGGAAACGCAAATGGCCAAAGCGCACCGCACCCGCAGGCAACTGCGCGACCCTTATGCCAGTTACAACAAATTTGCGGTGAAAGACCTTGGCAAGCTTTCACCAGTGATTGACTGGGCCAGCTACCTGCAAATTTTTGGTGCCGCCAACCTGGATTCGGTGATTGTGGGCCAGCCAGAATACTACAAAGCCGCAGGCCAGCTAATACAAAGCACCCCGCTGGATACCTGGAAAGATTACCTGCGTTATAACCTGGTATCCTCTTTTACGGCCGCATTGCCTGACAGTTTTGGCGTAGAGGCATTTAATTTTAGCCGCCTGTTTTCTGGCGCCAAAGCCAGGCAGCAACGCTGGAAGAGAGTTGTACGCTCCGAAGAAGGCGCTATGGGCGAATTACTAGGCCATTTGTATGTGCAGGAATATTTTGACAGTACCGCTAAAAAACGGTATTCCGACCTGGTGGAGAACATACGCGCAGCGTTAAAAAGCCGTATTGAAAGACTAACCTGGATGAGCGACAGCACTAAACAAAAAGCGTATGCCAAGCTGGCTGCCGTAACCAAAAAGGTGGGCTACCCTGATAAATGGAAAGATTTTTCTGCACTTAAAATTGGCAGGGAAAGCTATTTTAAAAACCTTGTTAGCGTAAATGTTTTTTGGCACAACTACAACATAAACAAATTGGGCAAGCCCATTGATAAAGATGAATGGGACATGTACCCGCAAACCTATAATGCCTATTACAACCCCAGCAATAACGAAATTGTGTTGCCTGCCGGTATGTTCACTGTGCCGGGTTATAAGGATGCAGAGCTTGATGATGCACTGGTGTACGGGTATGCAGCCGCCTCAACCATTGGCCACGAACTAACGCATGGGTTTGATGATGAGGGCAGGCAGTTTGATGCGAAGGGCAACTTAAAATCGTGGTGGAGCGCGGCAGACTCTGCCAAGTTTCAGCAGCGGGCTGATAAGCTGGCCGACCAGTTCAGCAGCTATGTGCCCATAGATACATTTCACCTGGATGGGCATGTTTCGCTGGGCGAAAACATTGCCGACCTGGGCGGCGTATTGCTTGGCTGGGATGCTTTTAAGCTTACCGATGCTTATAAAAAGAACGAAGCCATTGCAGGGCTTTCCCCCGCAAAAAGGTATTTCCTGGGGTATGCACTAAGCTGGCTCGACCAATCGCAGCCCGATGCCCTGCGCAACCAGGTACTTACCGATGTGCATGCACCGGCCAAATACAGGGTAATAGGCCCCGTGAGTGATGTGGACGCCTTTTACGAAACCTTTAATGTTACCCCGGCTAATAAAATGTATAAGCCAGACAGTGCCAGGGTTAAAATTTGGTAGAATGGATATGGGACGATAACAATCTACGCAGGCGCATACAGAAACAGAAGGTTAATGTATGCGCCTGTTTGTTTTTAATAGTTTGTTGTTAACAAAACAGGCGTTTTATAGGTTTTCTGTTTATCTTACCGGCTTATCAATTAACCCGTTGCACTAAATTATTTGAAAAAGAAAATAGGTATTTATACGGCTTCGGCTATTGTTATAGCCAATATGATAGGCACCGGGGTGTTTACCAGTGCAGGTTTTCAGCTATCATCCCTGCAAAACACCTGGGCTATATTGCTGCTATGGGCGGCGGGCGGCGTGCTTGGGCTTTTTGGGGCTTTTGCCTACGCCGAACTGGGTACCCATTTTAAAGAATCTGGTGGCGATTACATATATCTTTCGCGGCTTTTTCACCCAATGCTGGGGTACTTGTCTGCCTGGGCAGGGCTTACGGTGGGGTTTTCAGCGCCGGTTGCGCTGGCAGCTATGGCTATAACAAAATACCTGGCCCCTTTTGGCCTGCAGGATAACAAGTGGCTGGCCATTGGCATTATTGTAATTATTGGCCTAATGCACAGTTTTACCATAAAACACAGCAGCCGGTTTCATAACAGCAGCACTATTATTAAAGTGGGGTTTATTGTGGTACTCATTGCCCTCGGTTTTATTTTGCCCGGCAGCAGCAACAGTGCGGTAAATTTTGGTGCATCGTTTACCAAAGATGTTTTAAACCCCGGTTTCTCCGTATCTATGGTATATGTATCTTTTGCCTACACTGGCTGGAATGCCGCCGCCTATGTTGCGGATGAAATTGATAACCCTAAAAAGAACATTCCGAAGGCCCTTATTGGCAGTACCTTGTTTGTTTCACTAATATATGTGCTGTTTCAATATGTGTTGCTTAAAAACGGCAGCCGTGCTCAACTGCAGGGCAAGGAGGAAGTAACCTTTACCGCTTTTACAAACCTTTTAGGCAGCACTGGTGGTAAATGGGTAAGCTTTTTTATTGCCATACAATTAATTGCCACCATAAGCAGCTACTTGTGGGTAGGCCCAAGGGTAACCTGGGCTATGGCAAGGGAAAATAAGCTATGGCAGCCCCTGGCCAAAAAAAACAAGCATGGCATACCAGTAGCGGCCATTTGGCTGCATGTTGCTATAAGTATTGGTTTGGCGCTGTCTGGCAAGTTTGAGCAGGTGTTGCTGTACGCAGGCTTTGTATTGCAGGTAATGGCCATGCTTACGGTAGCCACCAGCCTGGTAATAAAAAACCCGGAGGCGGGCGTATTTAAAAGCCCCTTTAAGCCCTTGTTGCAAATAATTTTTCTTGCTTTTAATACGGTGGTGCTGGTATTTACCTTTTTAAGCAGGCCCTTTGAAAGCCTTATCGGGCTGGGTATTTTGGCTGCCGGCCTGGTTGTGTACCTGTTTGATAAACCGGTACACCCCAATACCCAATAACCTCAAATGCAGTCAGGCACAGCCACACCGCTAAGGACGGGGTTACTTATTT